>JBAZPO010000011.1 GCA_041648175.1 Desulfobaccales bacterium
CCCCAATGGGGGAGAGGGTTAGGGTGAGGGGGAAGTAATCTTCTCGGAGCCGGAAGTGCGCAGCGAATTTTTGAGCTGTTGGACTACGCCCAACGAACTTCCTCATTTGCAAAAACCAAACCGGACATTGCTGCCTAATACCAAGTTGCGGTCATACAGGTAATTATAGTTTTTGTAGGGGCGGACCTATGTGTCCGCCCTCAGAGTGGTCGCACATGCAAGTGTGCCTCTACAAAACCGAAGCTATTTTTACTTCTATGAGCGCAACTTGGTATAAATCCCCCTTTTTCAAAGGGGGACTTAAAAACCAACGCGAACAAACTTTTCTTCTACGAGGAAGAAACCTAACTCTTGAGACAGGTTTTGAAATAGGTTTTAATAGGTCCCGCGCTGCTGCGTGGCCAGCTTAAAGTAATGTTGCCGGGCCTCATAAATGGTCCGGCGAGGGTCACGCAGAAACAAGTCCAGGAACTCCTGGTTGTTGAATAGGTAGAGCTTCCCGTCATAGATCAGGAAGACCTTGGGATTGATGTCCTCCAAGCGGCCCATGGCCATCGAAGTGACGCAGTAGCCGCCGAATTGCGGTTGATAGCGCGGCGCATCCCGGAGGAACTCATACCGGTCGCCGCTGGAAGCAAAATGGTACTCGGCGCCCCCTAACCGCTCAATAATCCGCTTGCTGCCTTTCACCGCCCGGTTGCGGGTGAAATACGCCACCGGGTCGTAGCCGTGCAGGGCTATGGAGTTCTCCAGATTGAGCAGGGCCATACCCGAGCCCCCGGAGGTTGTAGGCGGCGGCTGTGCCGCGGTCGCGGCCACCAGGCCGCCCACGATGAGCAGCGCCAGCCATACCTTAACTACCTGTATTTTCATAATATACCCTCCACTTATAAGAAATCTAGCGTTTACCAAAAGTTCTTTCTTCTTGTCCCCTCTCCCCCCAGCGGGGGGAGAGGGTTAGGGTGAGGGGGGGGACGCCTCCAGCCTCAATCGCAATATTTGCCCTCATAGACCTGGGCCATGACCCACTGCTCACCGAGCTTCGCAGGGATTATGATGCGCTCGTACCCTTCCCCTTCAAAGTCGTCCAACTCGGGGATCAGAAGCGGGAGTTCGGCCGACCCCAGGAGCCAGGCCGGGTGCTCCGGCCCTTGGGGGTCGTAACGGAAAGACTTGAAGCCCTGGTAGTGGCCCAGGTATCCCCGGATTTGGCATCGACCCCACTCACCACTGAGACCTGCCAGCAGGAAGTGATTGGCCTCCCCAGGAGCCAGGCTGCCATAAACGACTAACCTATTTTCGGGGTTGTCGGTCATCTTATCTCAGTGGCACGGGCATCTTGCCAGGGCAGATGAACAGGCTGAAAGCCTGTTCCACTTTACCTTAAATCTTGTTATTCTGAGCGGAATGAAGAATCTCTCATCTTTCTTCTATGCCTCAACGGCGGCGGCCCAGGCGGTTGCGCAGGGCCAGCAAAAATAAGGCCGTCTGACCGGGGATAAGCAAGACACTGAACCCGGCTATCAGTTTCCCCATAAAGGTCACGGGTTCGGCCCACGTGGGCCGCTGGAGGGTGGCCTTTTGGAGGAGATAAATAAATGAATCTCCAAAATCGGCTATGTGGAGAGGATTGACAACCTCCAATCCCAGCCTCCAGACTAATCCCGACAGGCCAAACAATAATATAACGAGCCACATTAAGGCCCATAAGGGCCGTTCACCATAACCACTTAAAGACCTATATAGATTATACCAGGAGAAAAAAATCCAGCGCCTCCAAGGGCTGGCTCGCCGGTGCATCTCCATTTCGCCGTAATGGAAATCGCCCGCGTTTTTATAGTCTCCCTCGTTTTCATAATTGATCCTAATATACCTGTAAAGCTCCTCAACTCTTGCATACTCGGCTTTGTTTGGTTTTGAAATCTTTAAATAGGGCCATCTCCAAAACAATGCAATATTGATAAGATTGGCTTTAGCCCTATAGAAAAGAGATGGTTCCTTCTCATCTAACAATACCTCATCATAGACAGCTTGCCGAATCGGTAACCATTTCACATCCTTTCTAAAAAACCAATTACTGTAAGAATGCCAAGTTATATTACGATATTCAATGTGCCGCAAATCTGTGCCAGCAAACGCCACATTGGCAAGCGATAGGTCCTGAAACCTTACCACCGTGCTGTGCTCAATCTTAAGGTCACGAAAATTACCAATAAAAGGGTGATCCCGCTCTTTTGGAGATTGGAAATTAATTGTTGCAAAAGTCGCCTGGCCTGCAAATTGGGCGGCAGTAAAAATAGCCTGATCGTCAAACTCGGTTTCAGAAAAGTCAACATTGCCATTAAATTTAGCCAGATAAAAGTTAGCCCTTCCACAAAATTTTGCTTTAATAAAACTGACAAATACGCCAAATTTAACCTGGGAAAAGTTGGTCTCGCCTGAAAATTGCGAATTCTCAAAGAATGTCCAACTATTAAATTCAGCATGTTCAAAATTGGCATTATGAAATACTTGGCGTGCAAATAAAAGCATATCACCCGGGAAAAAGACACCGCGGAAGTTATAGTCTTTTCGCTCCAATTTCTCCATAATTGAAGCGCTAAAGGCATTTAAATCTTTATCCAACTGACGGGAATGTAAAATGCACATGCCCTCTGGGTCTGATTCTAATTGGGGATTCTGGCATAAATCAGGATAATAAACGTCTTTTCTCCTAGGCTTGTTGAAATTACAAGTCGGCATAATATTATTTACCTATTGAGCAAGGTCTTCTTTAAAACATAGTGGCCTTTGTATAAAGTAAATGACATCACCGCTCCAAAATCACCACCGCCAAGGCCCGGCTATCTTCGTCGGTGAGGGACAGGTGCATGTTGGCGATGCCCGCGGTCTCACAGAGGGCCGCGGCCCGGCCGCTTACGAAAATTTCGGGCTTGCCTATGGGGTTGGGGACTACCTCCACCTCCCGCCAGCGGATGCCGCCTTTGCGCAGGCCCACCCCTAACGCCTTGGAAAAGGCTTCCTTCGCGGCAAAGCGCATGGCCAGGGCGGACGCGGCCCAGGCCTTCCCCCGGCAGTAGGCGATCTCCCGGCTCGTGAAGACGCGGTCTAAAAACCGGTCGCCATAGCGCTCCAAGACCCGCTCGATCCGGGCCACCTTCACCAGGTCAACGCCGATGCCGTAAATCATAGAAACCAGTAATCAGTTATCAGCTTTCAGTTTTGGCCAAGATAAACACCGCTCCGGTCATAGAGACCACGGGCTAGCCGTTACTTCTTTGGTTCTTTTTTGACGGCCGGGGCCTCTGCTTTGCCCATACAGCCCGATTCGCTGCACGCCGGGCACTTTTTGGGTTTGCACCGGGTCTCCACTTTTTCGCCACATTTCTCGCAGGTAAAGACGGCCATGTTGATATCCTCCAGAGCTAACAGGTTATAATTGCTGCCTCCATCCTAAGTCTGGATGTCGTGTCCATCATGTGACGGGATTAGGCTTCGGGCTCCGCCTGCTCTCCTTTTACCTCTTCCGCATGGCATTTAGCCAGAATTTTGTCGGTTATTTCGGGAAGATGTTCAAAGAGCCCATCCAGGGCGCCGCCGCGTTTAATGCCATGGAAAGAAATTTCGTCTCCTTTAATGACGATAAAGGCAATGGGCGTGACCATCACCCCGCCGCCACCGCCACCGCCCTCCCCTTCTTTCTTGTTGTCGGTGCCTTTTCCGCCACCCGCGCCGACCCCCAGAGAGATTCTGGAAATAGGAATCAGGGTGAATTCTCCCACCTTAATCTCCTGCCCTAAGATGGTTTCGGTTTTGGCAACGGTTTTGAGTTCATCCATGAGCTTGCCGATAATTTCCACAGCAGGAGCCGCCATAGCTTTTCTCCTTATTTATCCTTATGTTATGGTCTTGTCAGGTTTTTGAGGTCCCAGGCGAATCTCAATATCCTTATATAAGGCAGTTGAATCAAAAAAGTGGTTAGTTTCGAGGCCACCCGGTAAGGATAAATCGTCACCCGGATTTTGGCATAATTGCGGTTTTCAAAATTCACCGACAGAGAAACATTCTCCAGGTGGATATTGCTTGCCACCGCAAAAAGCAGGCCGTTCCACATGGGGTCAGGCAGGGAGATGGCGGCTTGCGAATCCCGGAAATTGAGCGTTTTAAAGACTTCCAGCATGAAGCGCCAGACCCGATGAATTAATTCCAGGCACAGTTCCCGCTTGGCCCACAGCCGCTTAAGCACCGCCCAGCCACGCCTTTCCCTCTTTTCGGTGCTGGCTTCCTGCTTTTTGGGTTTCTCCTCAGCCAAGCTTTTCTTCAGGGACAGGCCCAGCCATCTGATCTTGAGCCAGTTCTCTCCGGAATCGTACCCCAGGGAAATGGGGGCCGCCAGAATGACCACCCCCATCAGAATCACACTCAGAATCAAGTAGCTCATAGGGCTTCCAGAAAGCCTCGGGGAAAGCATAGGCAGGGGGCTAGCCCCCTGTCCTCACTCTTTCCCGCGCGGAAAGGCGAACTCCAGGGCCTCGTCCAGGCGCGAAACCAAGTGAAAGGTGAGTTCACCCCGCACGGACTCGGGAATCTCCTCCAGGTCCACCTGGTTTTGGGCCGGGAGAATGATCTCCTGGATACCGGCCCGGTGCGCGGCCAGGACCTTGTTCTTGATGCCGCCCACCGGGAGCACATGGCCCCGGAGGGTGATTTCGCCGGTCATGGCCAGGTTTTTTTTCACGGCGCGGCCCGATAAGAGCGACACCAGGGCAGTGAGCATGGCCACCCCGGCAGAGGGGCCGTCCTTGGGGATGGCGCCCGCAGGCACGTGGATGTGGAGGTCGGACTTCTCGAAGAAGTCTTCCTCGATCCCCAGGAAGGGGGCCCGCGCCCGAATGTAGGACAACGCGGCGTTGGCGGACTCTTTCATGACATCACCCAACTGCCCGGTGAGTTTCAGGCTCCCCTTGCCCGGCATGCGCAGGACTTCAATGAAGAGGATGTCGCCGCCGGTTGGGGTCCAGGCCAGCCCCGTGGCCACGCCCGGTTCGGGGTGATCCAGAGCCGCGTCCCGGAAAAAGCGCGGCGGTCCCAAGTACTGGGTCACGTCAGCGTCATCGATCTTGACCTGCTGACGGCCGCCTTCCGCCACTTCCCGGGCCACGCCCCGGCAGAGCGCGGCGATTTCCCGCTCCAGGTTCCGTAGCCCCGCCTCCCGAGTGTAGGAGGCGATGACCCGGCGGACGGCCTCGCGGGTGAGCTCCATCTGCTCGACAGTCAGACCGTGAGCCTCCAGTTGCCGGGGCAGGAGGTGGCTGAAGGCGATCTCCAGCTTCTCCTCCTCGGTGTAGCCGGTGAGTTCCAAGACCTCCATGCGGTCCCGCAGGGCCGGCGGGATGGGGTCCAGAAGATTGGCGGTGGTGATAAACATGACCTTGGACAGGTCGAAGTCCACCTCCAGGTAATGGTCGGAAAAAGTGTTATTCTGTTCCGGGTCCAAAACCTCCAAGAGGGCAGACGATGGGTCTCCCCTAAAATCGGCCCCGATCTTGTCCACTTCATCCAGAATAAACACCGGGTTGTTGGAGCCGGCTTTGCGGATGGACTGGATGATGCGGCCAGGGAGAGCCCCCACATAAGTGCGGCGATGGCCCCGAATCTCGGCTTCATCCCGGACCCCCCCTAACGAGAGGCGCACAAACTTGCGGCCCAGTGCCCTTGCGATGGAGCGGCCTAAAGAGGTCTTGCCGGTGCCCGGCGGGCCTACGAAGCAAAGGATGGGGCCTTTCAGGTCGGGCTTGAGTTTGCGCACCGCCAGGTATTCCAGGATGCGCTTTTTCACTTTTTCCAGGTCATAGTGGTCCTCGTCCAGGATTTCCCGGGCTTGGTGCAGGTCCAGGTTGTCCTCGGTAGATTTGGCCCAGGGCAACTCGATGAGCCACTCCAGGAAATTGCGGATGACCTGGTGATCCGGCGACGTAGGCGGAGTGCGTTTCAGACGGTTCAGTTCCCGTTCCGCCTCTTTCATGGCGTGGGGCGGCAACTCCGCCTCCTCCAGGCGGAACTGCAGATCGTCGACGTCCCGAGTGCGGTCATCCCCTTCCCCCAGTTCCTTCTGCAAGACCTTGATGTGTTCCCGGATGTAGTATTCCTTCTGGGCCTTGTCCATCTCGGTCTTCACCTGGCCCTGAATCTTCTTGCCCAACTCCAGGATTTCCAACTCCCGGTTGATGGCGGTCAATACCTTTCGCAGGCGCTCCGTCACATCGATGGTCTCCAGCATTTCCTGCTTCTCGGCTTTGGAAATATTAAGGCTGCCCGCGGTGACGTCGGCCAGGACCCGGGGGTCGCTGAACTCCCGCACCAAGGCCCCCAGTTCCGAGGGCAGGTAGGGGGAGAGCTCCAACATTTTCAGGAAGAGGCCTTTGACGTTGGAAACCAGGGCCTCCACTTCGAGAGAGGGTTCGTATTCCTCCGGGATAGGGGTTATCCGGGCCATCAGGTAAGGTTCCTGACCCACCCAACTCTCCACCCGGAAACGGTACAGGCCTTGAATGAGGAGACGCACAGAGTCGTCGTCGGCTTTGCGCATTTTTAAGATGACCGCGGCGGTGCCGACATTGTAAAAATTGTTCGGGTCAAACCCCGTGGGCTTTTCTTCCTTGCTGGTCAAAAAACCCAGGGTCTTATCCTGGAGCAAAACCTCGTGCACCAGCTTCTGGGCCGGCTCCTCCCAGAGGGCCAGGGGCATGACGATACGGGGGAACAGCACCAGGTCGGTTGCCGGTAATATGGGGAGGATCCGAGGGCCAGGCTGTTCATCAGATGGAATGGCCACCTGGATTTCGTCGGTCTCGTGATGATTGGTCATGATATCTCCATATGCTTAAGTTAAGGATTTTACCGTGATCTGTCGACTCTGGGGCACTTTGCGAGGCAAGCGGACTTCCAGAATGCCATCCACATAGGCGGCTTCCACGCCCTCGGAATCAATGGGGAGGGGGAGTGTGAAGCGCCGTTCAAACGCGCCGAAACCTATCTCCAGTCGAATAAAGCGCCGGAGGCCTTCCGGAGGGGGAGGCCGGCGCCGCCCCCGCACTACCAGTTCGTGCGCGGTTAAGGACAGGGAAATGTCCTCTGCGGCCACCCCGGCCAACTCCAGGCGGAGCACCAGCCCCTGGCTGGTTTCATAGAAATCGGCCGCGGGCCTAAAAGACGCCGAGGTCTTATGGGCTTCCAGCAAGGTATCGAGGCCGCGGCGCACCTGTTCTTCCAGGCGGTCGAAGTCTCGGATGACTCGGATTTTGATGAGACGGTACATAAGCTCCTCAAAAATTGATTTCTTCTTAATGTAATAATTTTAATGACAAAATCCAGGGATGGCGCTTTTTTATCTGCAAGCCAGCAGCTTTTTTATAAGCAATGACTTATGAGCCTCTTGCAAATATCTCCCTGCCTGTCATTCTGAGGGAGCGAAGCGACCGAAGAATCTCATAAGTGGTTGAAAATACGAGATCATTCGCTTCGCTCAGGATGACAAAACGGCTTTTTGCAAGAACCTCTTATACCAATTCGCATTCAAACGGTGGCACAGGCGTCTCGCCTGTGCAGGCGCAGGCTATAAGTCTGCGCCTACCCGACATTGCTCTTTGAATGCAGCTCGGTATTACAAGTCATTTCAAAACCTAATTCCGGCCTGATCTTGAATCAAGCAAGTGCGCCTGAACAGGTAAAGAATCACCCCCCTTTTCTAAAGGGGGGTAGGGGGGATTAAATAACACTTGATAATCCCCTTAAATTCCCCTTTAGAAAGGAGGACTAAAACTTCGCCCTCGTTCCCAAGCGCAAGCCTTAGCCCTCGTTCCCAAGCTCCAGCTTGGGCGCCGCTACCTCCCTGCGCGCCCGACCCTGCTTGTCCAAAACCCGCTGGCTTTAAAGGGACGGGGGAAAAAGTCCCCCTTTGAAAAAGGGGGATTGAGGGGGATTTGGTTTTTCACGGTAAAGCCTGCGGCTGCCAAATTACCTGTTCGACGGCATCAATCCTCCATCGCCGTCTTTAAGGCTCGCTTGCAACCCTGATAACGCTCGCTTAAAAAGCCTGTCATCTTTCTCATCATTGTTTGATGCATCGCAGACCAGAGTTTATGCTGTCCCCATGCCTTGCCGGGATAAAAGTGAGACACTTAAAATCAAGTTGAGGATTATGGCCAGGCTCCAGCCCTCCCCCCTGTGCCGCGTCCCGGGACAAGGATACTGGCCCACCATTAATCCATTGATATTAATAGCTAATTTTAGCTGGAGCCGAATATTAACCCCGGGACAGGGTCGGCACAACCCTGGCACACCCCTGGCACAACGTCGACCGGAACACGCATGCACGCGGGTTTAGACCGGGTATATGGCGAGGGCGCCTCGGCAATGTCCCGGCACATGTGCCGAAGTTGCCCCCAAAAACGACCCGCGCCCGACTATTTTCGTCGATTTTTGGCGCATTTTAGGGTGATTTTAAGCCATGCAAACACCGTTTTTACCGTCTTTATCCTTCATTCTGAACGAAGTGCAGGATCTCACTTCGTTAAAAATATGAGCTTCTGCGCTACGCTCATGAGAGCGCTGGTCAAAAGTTCTTCCTTTTATTCTCCTCTCCCCTTGTGGGAGAGGGTAGGGTGAGGGGTGAGGCTGAAAACCTTTTGGCAACGAGTATTATGACTATGCTTATCAAAGGCAGGTTTTAAAATGGCTTGTGCAAGAGGTCGCTTGGCCGGCCTTCCTCTATCCCCTGCCTTGACCGAAAACGCAAATCCTGGTAGTTTTCCAGGCATGTCACCACAGGTAATTTGTTTGGGAGCTATCAACCTTGACCTGAAGTTTCAGGTGGAGGATCTGGCGGGTTTCCTGAAGGACTGGGGCACCGGATTGACCCGGGGGGGCGAAGAGGCCGTATCCCGGGGAGAGGAGTCCCGCCTCAAGGAACTGCTGGGCCGGTACGGCCGGCCGGCAGGGCGCTTCGGCGGCGGCATGGCCGCCAACACGGCCTATGCCCTGGCCTGTCTGGGTATCCCGGTAACCCTGGTAGGACGCGTAGGGAATGATGCCGATGGAGAATTTCTTATAAAAAGCCTGGCCGGGGTGGATCTGGCGCACGTGATCACCAAAGGGGAAAGCGGCCGGGCCTATATCCTGGCGGACCCGGAAGGCGAACGCACCATCCTGCTGGCGCCCAATACCAATGATGATATAGACGAGCGGGATATTCCCTGGGAAGCCCTTAACAATACAACTTTTCTCCACCTCACCGCGCTCGCGGGAGACGGCCCTCTGGCGCTCCAGGGGATGATCGCCAGCCGGGTCCAGGAATCGGTGCGCCTCAGCCTGGACCCGGGGGAACTCTATGCCCGACGCGGCTGGCAGGCCATTGAAGCCATCCTGGATCACACAGAAACCCTGCTGCTAAACGAAATCGAGTGGCGGCTATTGGGGGGAGATATCAACGTTCACCCCACCTGGGCCCCGCCCCTGGTGGTGATCAAACGGGGGGGCCGGGGCGCCCGGCTGCTGACGCCGCTTCGCCATCTGGATTTTCCGGTGGAGCTGGGCGGAGAATTGGTGGATACCCTGGGCGCGGGTGACGTCTTCGCCGCAGGCTACCTGGCCGGACGCCTGGCCGGGCTGCATCTCAATCTTTGCGTGCGCCTGGGCAACCGGGCCGCAGCAGTGAGCCTCGGGGGCGCCGGGCGCGAGAGCTACCCGGATAAGATCTTTATAGAACGACAGATACAACTGCTGCAACAGGCTTGAATAATTCAGGGGAAAAGTCGGGCCACTGCTTGCGTAGGGGCTGGTTTAAAACCCGCTCCTACAGGGGAAAAAGCGCGGATATAAACCGCATCGACAAAAAATTAATGATATCATCAGGCTGTAAGCTATGACAGATAAGGGGAAAGTATGTCCAAGGTCCAGTTGATTACCAATTGCGAGGGTCCCCTGGCTCTCAATGACAACGCTTTTGAGCTCTGCCGGGACTTTATTAAGCCCCAGGGGGACCGGTTTTTCCGGCAGGTAAGCCGCTATGACAATTACCTGGCGGAGGTGGCCAAAAAGCCCGGGTACCAATCCGGGAACATCCTCAAGCTCATCCTGCCTTTTTTGAAGGCCCATGGCCTCACCAATGCCCAGATCGGGACTTACTCCCGGCAGACCATGATGCTGATGCCCGGGGCCGAAGGCGCCTATCAGTTCCTCCGCGGCCGCAATTTGCCCATTTTTGAGATCAGCACCAGCTACCGGCAATTTGCCAACGCCGTGGGGCTCAAGTTGGGTTTTAAACCACAACACGTCTTTTGCACCGAACTGGGTCTGGACCGCTTTGAGCTTGCCGCGGCCGAAACCGCGGAATTACTGGGCCTCCAGGAAGAAATTACCGGGGCGCCGGAGATCGAGCTGCACGAGGCCGCATCAATCACGGACCTACCGGGGGCAGTGCAGGAGGCCGCGGCCACGCTGGACCGGATCTTTGGGGAGCTGCTCCCGGCCATGGGGATCGGCGCCCTCCTGAAGGAAGTGAAGCCCTTCGGCGGGCCTGAGAAGGCCAAAGCCGTGGCCGACATTCTCGTGAAAACCGGCCTGAAAATGTCAGAAACCATCTATATAGGGGACAGCACCACCGACGTCCAGGCCTTCGAGGCGGTGCGGGCCGGGGGTGGCCTGGCCATTTCCTTCAACGGCGACAGCAACGCGATGAATGCCGCGGAAGTGGTGCTGGTGTCGGATAGCGCCTGGTCTATCGCGCTGTTAACCGCGGTTTTTCAGTCGTGGGGCAAAGAAGGGGTGCTGGAAGTGGCGGCCCCGGAGACCCGGGACAAGTCTCGGAGCCTGGTGCTCCCGGAAGACACGATCGATCCCATTATGACGGGTCTTAATGGCCATATGTTAAACATTTATCTGTCCAAGGGCATCGACCGCGCCAAAATCGCCAAGGAGAGCCTGGCCATGCGGGCCAAACTCCGGAGCGAGGCCGTGGCCGCTGAGGGTTGAGCGCAGATAAAAGCAAAGGGCGGTTTTAAGAACCGCCCTCCAAATTCATCGTGGGGTCATAATAACGCAGCGCAAGGTCGCTATTTCTGTTTCTTGACGAATTTTTTCGGTTCCTTGGCAAACTGGTCCTTGCAGAGTTCGGAACAGAAATAATAGGTCTCATCTTCAAACTCATATGCGAACTTTCCATGCATGTCCTTCAGGTCCATCATACACACCGGGTCCACGTCACATTTGGCTGGATCTTTGGCCATGGCTCTCTCCTTATGAACTTAAACTTATATAAAGACTAAGAAGCCTCTATCCCGCCGTCAAGGGAACCGTGGCATTTCCACACCGGCTTCAATGAAGTTCTGGATCACCCGGCCGCATTGATGATGGGCAAAAACAACTCGGGCTTGAGGGAAGCGCCTCCCACCAGCGCGCCATCGATATCCGGTTGACCCAGGAGAGTTGCGGCGTTGTCCGGGGTGACGCTGCCGCCATACTGAATACGGATTGCTTCGGCGTGAGGCCCCATGAACTCCCGCAGCAGACTGCGGATGAAGGCATGAACTTCCTGGGCCTGCTGGGGTGTAGCAGTTTTACCGGTGCCGATGGCCCATACCGGCTCGTAGGCGATAACCAGGCGGTCCGGGCCCGCGGCCACACCAGCCAACCCCTCGCGCAGCTGCGTGCGCACGAGCTCGAAGGTCCGGTCCGCTTCCCGTTCCCCCAGGGTTTCGCCCACACAGAGGATGACGGCTAGACCGCTCTCCAGGACTGCTTGAAGTCGGCGATTGACCGTGGCATTGGTCTCGCCGAAGTGCTGGCGCCGCTCGGAATGCCCGATGATGACATAATGGCAGCCCACATCGGCCAGCATCACAGGAGAAATGGCGCCGGTGTAGGCCCCCTGCTTTTCCCAAAAAGAGTCTTGGGCCGCCAGGCGGATGTCGGACCCGGACAGCTCTTCGGCCACTGCGGCCAGGGCGGTATAAGGCGGGGCGACCGCCACTTCAGCCCGCCGCCCCGGTCCCATCCCCTGCCGGATGTCCCGGGCCAGTGCCCTGGCTTCGGCCAGAGTCTTGTGCATCTTCCAGTTTCCCGCGATGAAAGGCTGGCGCTCAGACATTGGGATTCCCCTCGGCCCATTCCTCCAGGGCCGTGATACCCGGCAACTTTTTACCTTCCAGCAGTTCAATGAAGGCGCCCCCGCCTGTGGAGACATAAGAAAATTTCTGGAAGTCCCCGGCCTTGTGCAAGGCCACATCGGTATCGCCGCCGCCAACGATGGTCAGGGCATAAGATTCCGCCACCTTCTGGACCATGGCCATGGTGCCCCGGCTGAAGGCGTCGAACTCAAAAGCTCCCATGGGTCCGTTCCAGATAATGGTTTTGGCGTTTTGCAGCGCCTCGCCAAAGAGGGTGACAGTGGCCGGACCGATGTCGGTGATGAGCCATTCCCGGGGCACTTCCTGCACCGGAGTAATCTTGGTTTCGGCCTGTTTATCCAACCTGTCGGCCACCACGCAATCCACCGGCAGGTAAAATTTCACGTTCTTCTGCAAGGCCTCGGCCATGATCTCTCTGGCCGCGTCCAACAGGTTATCGTCCGTGAGGGATTTGCCCACTTCATACCCCATGCTCTTCAGAAAGGTATTGGCCATGGCCCCGCCGATGATCATCTTGTCCACGTGCTGCAAGAGATTCTTCAGGGCAATGAGCTTGCTGGAAACTTTGGCGCCGCCAATGATGGCCGCCAGGGGCCGGGCCGGGTCTTCCATGGAACGGTGAAAATAATGCACCTCATCCCGCATCAAAAAGCCGCCGACGCAGATGGGGGCAAAATGGGTGACCGCTTCCACCGAGGCGTGGGCCCGGTGCGCCACCGCAAAGGCATCGTCCACATAGATATCGATGCCTTTCATCAATTCCCGGGAAAAATCGGGATCGTTTTTTTCTTCCTCGGCGTGAAACCGCAGGTTTTCCAGGAGCAGCACATCGCCGGGCTTCATTTCCGCCTTGAGCTGATCCACTTCGGGACCGATGCAATCCGGTGCCAGGTTCACCTTCTTATGCAGCCGATAGGCCAGCCGACGGGCCACCGGGGCCAGGGAGTAGGCCTCCACCCTTTGGCCTTTGGGCCGCCCCAAATGAGAGGCCAGGACCACTTTGGCGTCGGCCTCCAGACAATAATTGATGGTGGGCAACACCGCCCGGATACGAGTATCGTCCGTAATATTGAGGTTCTGGTCTAAGGGGACGTTGAAATCCACCCGGATAAAAAGGGTTTTCCCTTTGATGTCAATTTCGTCGATATACTTCACTGGCAGCTCCTATTACTCACAAATTACTTATAAATTAATCCAGGTGGCGATCCACATGCACCGCCAGGTCTCATATCCGGTGGGAAATCCATTAATAGCTATCCTGACCGCCATTCCTCCTCCCGTTGCAAAATGACGGCCGCAAGGCTCAAAGGCTTTATAAGTACGGCTTTATGTTAATCAGAGTTATTCTGGCCGTCAATGATTTTATCTTTTTGGGGGGATTTTCCGAAAAGGAGGATAAGATAATGTGAGTCGGGGATGTTGACCTCGGAGGTTGACGAACTCGCGGCTCCCTGAAGAGGTCTTTTGCTGGGGCCCTGGGCCAGCGCTTCGGAATTGTGTGAATGCGCCCATCAAACCCTTTGACTCTTGCTTTTTACACTATTTTAATTTAAGTCTAGATGTTAATTTTTATGGGATTCTCCATGGCCAATCCAATTCGTCAACTAGGGCAACGCTCGTTGAATCTGGTTCAAGAAGCCGGGGGCATGATGATCTTCCTCCTGGAAGGTCTGGGTTTGGCCTGCGTACCGCCTTTCCGGTTCCGGCGGTTTCTCCAGGAATTACAGAATATTGGGGTCAGATCCACCCTGATCGTCATGCTTACCGCGGCTTTTACGGGCATGGTCATGGCCTTGCAGGGCTATTACACTTTGAGAAGGTATGGTTCCGAAGGGGCACTGGGGTCGGTGGTGGCTTTGGGTCTGATACGTGAAATGGGGCCAGTGCTCACCGGAATCATGGTTTCAGCCCGAGCCGGCTCGGCGGTCACGGCTGAGATCGGGATCATGCGGATAACCGAACAACTGGACGCCCTGGACACCATGGCCGTTAACCCCATCCAATATGTGGTGATGCCAAAGCTGCTGGCGGGAGTCATTGCGGTACCCTTGCTCACCGCGATTTTTGACGTAGTGGGCATCCTGGGCGGCTACCTGGTGGGCGTTGTCCTTTTGGGAGTAAGTTCCGGATCATATTTTTCCAGCATGACCCAGAGCGTGGTAATGAACGATGTTAACGGCGGCATCGTCAAGTCCCTGGTCTTTGGCCTCACCATCATCCTGGTGGCCTGCTACAATGGCTACTACACCGAACATGGCGCCGAGGGCGTAAGCAAAGCTACCAACCAGACCGTGGTCTTGTCTGCGGTGCTGGTGCTGGCGTGGGACTACGTTCTCACGTCTTTCTTTATGTAACCATGATCAAGATCATCAATCTGGTCAAATCCTTCCGCGGTCACAAGGTCCTGGACGGCATCAACCTCGAGATTCCCACCGGTCAGATTACCGTGGTGATCGGCAAGAGCGGCGTGGGCAAAAGTGTGCTCTTGAAGCACATCATCGGCCTGTTAAAACCCGACTCCGGTCAGATCCTCGTGGACGACCGGGATATCGCTCTGTTGAAGGGAAACAGCCTACGGGAATTCAAACTGCGCCTCGCGGTGCTCTTTCAGGGCGGAGCTCTTTTCGATTCGCTCAGCGTCTTTGAAAATATCGCCTTCCCCTTAAGGGAAAAAACCCGGCTGTCCGAAGACGAGATTGCCACCCGAGTCCGGGAACGCCTGGTCCAGATGAATCTGGCCTCTGAAGTGGAAGCCAAGTTTCCCGATGAACTGAGCGGTGGCATGAAAAAGCGCGTCGCCCTGGCCCGGGCCATGATCCAGGAACCGGAAATCATGTTCTTCGACGAACCGGTCACCGGGCTGGACCCGCCCATGACCAATACCGTCTTCCATCTCATCTCCAAGACCCATCAGGACAGTGGCTATACCGCCTTGATGGTAAGCCACGATATTCCCGAGGTCTTTCATGTGGCGCACCAGGTGGCAATGCTCCATAAGGGCCGGATTATTGCTGCAGGCACCCCCGAGGAGATTCAAAGCCATCCCGACCCGATGGTTCAGAGTTTCATCCACGGGGAAGTTGACTTTCTGGAGGATTAGACAATCTTATGAGAAGAACCAATCTGGAACTGACAGTCGGTGTCTTCGTGCTGTTGGGCCTGGCTTGCCTGGCTTATCTGGCTATTAATCTGGGCAAGATGGAGATTTACGGCGAGGGTTACCAGATTTTTGCCATATTTGATAATGTCTCCGGACTCAAAAGCGGGGCCACGGTGGAAATTGCCGGGGTGGAAGTTGGCCAGGTGAATTCCATTCAGCTTACCTCCCTGTACCAGGCCCGGGTCGGCCTGAGGTTGCATGAGGGGATTAAAGTTCACGACGATGCCATCGCCTCCGTGCGCACCAAGGGGATCATCGGGGATAAATTCGTTAAGTTGTCCCCGGGTAGCTCGGAAAATCTCATCCCGGTGGGTGGCAAGATCATCAACACCGAATCCGGCATCGACCTGGAAGAACTGATTGGCAGTTACATCCACGGCAAGGTTTGAATCTTGGCTAACGTTGGGTAAAACCGGGCAAAAAGGATATTTCCCGTCTGAGTACCCACCCTGGTCTTTAACTTGCTGTTTTTGGTCTTATCTTGATGAACAGGAATAGAATTCCTCTTGCGCCTTTGAGACAACCAGTCTGACTTAAAGCTGGGGCTGCGGCAAAGGGTTTCCCGGCCATCACCAAGTCTCCGGGAGAATTTTCGAGATTGAAGGTAAAGGAGCGCGTATGAGTCGTTTATTGATAAGAAGCGCGATTTTCGGTTTAGCTTTGCAGTTGGTGCTAGGGGCTTCCGGGGCCTGGGCGGGTCAGCCTACGGAAGTTGTCCGAAGTGTTATTGAGCGAGCCCTTGATGTTCTGAAAAATCCATCCTATAGCAAGTCACAAAAGCACCAGATGGTCAAGAATATCGTGGACCCTCACTTCAATTACCGGGAGATGGCCAAGCTCTCCCTGGGAGCAACCTGGGGGAGTCTCAATGGCGGTCAACAGGCTGAATTTGTGAGTTTGTTTTCCGAGCTTCTTGAGGCCTCTTATGCCGACAAGATCGATAAGTATGCCCAAAGGGTGAAAATTGATTACGCCGACGAAATCCCGGATGGTAATCGCGTTGAAGTGCGCACCGTAGTGCGAAGGCCCAATGACCGGTTCCCCTTGAACTACCGTCTCATCCAGGAAGGCGGCACCTGGAAGGTTTACGATGTGGTGATCGAGGGCGTCAGCCTGGTAAGCAACTACCGGTCGCAGTTCAGCCGCATTATTCATCAATCTTCTTATGCTGAACTGGTGCGGCGCCTCAAGACCAAAGTATCGGAATTACAGCAAACCGGATGATGACCGGATTTGTCCGGCAAAGCGGAAACGGGCTCCGGTTTTGAACCGGCCCGTTTCCGTTGCCACCAAGCCTTGGCCTCACCTACATTACAGAGCGCTACCCCGGCAATCGGGGCGCCGCATCACATCCACCCCTAACCCCGGCCTCCCATGACGTCTGAACCGGCTCGCCCCTACAGTTACTACACCCTTCTCTGCATTTGCTGCGGCATAGTCCTGGGCTGCTACTTCGGCACCTATATGCGCTTCCCGGTGGTGCCGCTGTTTGCCCAGTCCCTGGGCGCCGACACCGTGTTGGTAGGGGTGATCAACGCGGCCTTCCTCTTGGCCGCAGGGGCACTGTCCCTGCCCCTGGGCCTGATCGCCACCCGACTGGGCATGAAACGCCTGGCCGGCATAGGCCTCCTGATTTTGGCCGCGTCTTCCTTTCTGCTGGCGGTCAGCCATACGCCACACCAGCTTATTTGGATTTATCTGTTCTCCGGGGCAGGTTTGGCGGCGTTCGGCCCAACCACCATGTCTTATGTGGCCGGGATTTCACCGCCCACCCATTTGGGCCGGGCTTACGGCTGGTATACTACCGCGCTCTATGTCGGCATGAGCCTGGGGCCGGCAGCCGGCGGCTTCGTGGCGGAGGCCTGGGGCTTCCCTATGGTGTTTATCCTGTCGGGCCTCAGCATCTTCGTAACCTTCTGGGTTACGTTCTTTTTTCTGCCCCGGGCCCGTCACGTCATGCCGGGGGGCCACCAGCATTCCCCCATTGGACGCGCCGTCATCCGGGAAGCCTTAAAAAATCTACCCTTGTTGGGCTCCTGGGTAGCCACCGGCGGGGGTTGCTTCGGGTTGGGCATAGTCCTCACCTTCCTGCCTCTCCATGCCCACGAGCGAGGTTTGAGTTACGGACAGATTGGCTTGATCTTTGCTGTCCAAGGGGTTATGAACGCCCTTTCCCGCCTGCCCTTCGGCCACTTGAGCGACCGGGTCCAGAACCGCAGCCTCTTGGTGATTTTGGGACTCCTGGGTGTGGTTGCCTCGTTGGCCGGTTACGGCATCTCCCGGCGACCGATGCATTTCAACCTCTGCGCCGTGGCCATGGGGCTGAGCATGGGCCTGGCCTTCACGTCAGTGGCCGCCTTCAGTGTGGAAACCGTCCTGCCGGAATTCCGGGGGTTGGCCATGGGCGGCTATAACTCCGCCATCTATTTGGGCATGATGGTCAGTTCTGCGGGCTTAGGGCCAATCATCGGCCGCATCGGTTTTGAAGACGGTTTCCTCATTACCGCGTTCATCACGCTCCTGATTACCGGCGGCTCCTGTCTTCTTATGAAGAATTTCTCTCCTCCGGGCACCCCAGCGCCCAAGGCAAGTTAACCTTCCGGAGGGTAAGGCTGGTTTGTTCACCGGAGCCAATTCTCCTCGAGGAAGATATAATTAATTAACTCTTCGGCCAGATGGACTATTTCAGGCCCTTGAAAAACTTGAAAATTTGGAAAACAGCTGGTCCGTTTGTTTCGCCGATAAAGAGAGGGAAAAGCGTGATGGAAAACAAGGTGCGTGGGTGCGCTGGGGTGCGAGTCTTCTTCGTAGCCTTGGCCGTTCTGTTCATAATGGCAGGGTCTCAGGCCCTGGCTGCTGGTCCCACGGATAGCGTAATAAGCCTCTTTAACGAAGTATCGAGCATCCTAAGTAATCCGGCCCTCCAGGGCAGTTCCCACCGTTTCCAGAAAGTCGAACTGGTGGAGAAAGCCTCGGCCCGTTATTTTGATTACCGGGAAATGGCCAAACGCTCTCTGGGGGAAACCTGGGATTCCCTGAATCATGGCCAGCAAGACGAGTTCGTGAAGGATTTCAGCGGTCTCTTAAAGGCCTCTCATGCCCGTTCCCTCTTCATGTTCACCAAGGGCAAGGTGGCTTACCAGCCGCAAATCCTCAAGGCTGATGACGCCGAGGTGCCCATCGTCATCTTGCCCCCCAACGACAAGATCTCCGTCAGTTTCCGGATGTCCAAGAAACCCCAGGGCTGGATGATTTACGACTTGGTGATCGAGGGGGTCAGCTCGCTGGATCATTATAAAACTCAATTCGCCCGGATTATCCAGGAGTCCTCGTTCAAAAACCTCCTCAAGGTCCTGAAGGCCAAAATGCAGGAAATATGCATACCCTAATGATGCTTCAGGCCCTTTCAGGGGGACGTTGCTCCACTGTTACGATTCGCCGAACTCCCACGGCGTATCCTTGCGGTAGGCCAGGGCCTGGCAGGAGGCGATGAGGCCGCCTTTGGGGTCCGTCACTTCGATGAAATAAGTTGCGGTGCGGCGGCCAGCGCGGAGTTCCCGGGTTGAAGCCACCAGACGCTCACCCATCTTGGCCGCGGCATGGAAGGTCAGGTTCATGTTGAGGGCCACTGCCACGGTGCCGTGCCCGTTCACCGCGGCCTGAAAGGCTTCATCGATTAAAGCAAAGATTGCCGACCCATGCACCATCCCCATGATATTGGCCATCTCGGGACGGCAGACCATGGACACCCGGGCCCGGCCCGGGCCTACGTCTTCTAGTTCCAATTGCCAGAATTTGCTGATCTCTTGCGCGGCAATCCGCTCCTTGAAGGCAGTCAGAAAAGCTTCATTAACCTTGCTCATTTCTTCCCCCACGTATTCGTTTTCCGGAAGTCCCTATAGGGGCGGGTTTCAAACCCGCCCCTACGGCTACTTTTGACGATAAAGTCCACTACTATCTGAGCCTCTTGCAAAAGTCTCTTTGCGGTCGAAACCGTATATATAATAAAGCACAGGCTGGAAAGCCTGTGCTACCGGCGAATTTCCGGCAATTTTGCAAGAAGCTCTTTTGGCAATTACTATTAAGTGTCTTCGCTTCGTTCATGATGACAGAGAAAAACGGTGTTTTTCATGGCTTAAAATCACCCTAAACTGCCCAAAAAATCGCTGAAAATGGCCGGGCTCGGGCCGATTTGAAGGGCAAACCCGGCACATGTGCCGGGATATTGCCGAGGTGCCTTCGCCATATACCCGGTCTAAACCCGCGTGCAAGCGCGTTCCGGTCGAGGCGGTGCCAGGGTTGTCACGCGCTTGTCCCGCGCTTGTCCCAGGGTAATAATCGGGCTTTCGTAATATTTAGTCTTTAATATCAATAAATTAATGATGAGCTGGCATCCTCGTGCCGGGACACGGCACAGGCGGAACAGCTGGAGTCTGTCAATTTTCCTAAGGTTGGCCAGCAGTGAACCGCTTTTATCCCGGCAAGTCATGTCGACAGCATAAACTCAGAACTGCGACGGCATCCAGCAATGATGAGAAAGGTGACCTGCTTTTCAAGCGGACATGATCAGGTTGTAACCACATCATTTGCCAAAAGAGGTTCTTGCAAAAAGCCGTTTGGTCTATTATGAGATTCTCCGGCCCCTTCGTTCCCTTAGGATGACAGGCAGGGAGGTATTTGCAAGAGGCTCATCTGATAATCGTTATCCCCAGCTTTGCTGACCGCTGATAGCTGCCCGCTTACTCATAAATCTCCGGAAACTGGTTCTTCCAGCGGCGGTGGAGCCAGAGCCATTGAGCCGGTTCGGCTCGCACCCAGGCTTCGATGACCCGGTTTTGCAGTTCTAAATGGCGCTGGATGTCAGCCTGAGCGTCGGAGGTTTTTTTAAGGGGCAGTGGTGGGAAAATCGCCATGAGGTGACGACCGTCCGGCAGGCGCCGGGATAAGGTGGGCAGAACCGGGGTCCCCCGGCGGGCTAGGAGCGCCGCCACAGGGGTGGTGCGGGCCGGTTTGCCAAAGAAGTTCACCAGGACCCCTCCCGCGGTGGTGGTGTTCTGGTCGATGACAATCCCCACCGGCCAGTTCTGCCGCAGATATCCCATGATTCCCTTCATGCCCTTCTGCTTGGCCACCATGGCGTTACCGCCCCGCTGTCTGATATACCGGGCCATTCGGGCCGCCCACGGTTGGTCCAACTCCCGGCCCACCGCCACTCCTGGCCGGCAGAGGAGGCCGTAGCCCATGACAGTATACTCCCAGTTGCCGGCGTGAGCCGCGATGGCGATGGCGCCTCGCCCCTGTGCCAGCGCCGCCTCCATATGCTCATCACCTACGATGACCACTTTCCGTTTGATCACGGACAGCGGGGCCAGGAGAAGTTCCACCATCTCCCAGGCAAAGCGCACGAAATGGCAGAAAACCTCCCGGGCCAGACGCTCTCGGTCCTCGGGGTTAAGCGTGTCTCCGTAAGCAAATTTCAGGTTAGCCAGGGTGATCCGCCGGTGCCGTTTATCCAAGCGGTACCAAAGTGCGGCCAGACTTCTCACCAACCAGTTACTGCAAAGACCCATGGCTCACCTGCGTACCGTTGAAAATGACTTGCTGATAACTTGGAGTCGCCTCTGTCGTCGCCATCACTACTGATTCATCGGGAAAACCGTGGGAGAATCCGCCATGACGGGTGCCCCGCCCGGCTTTCCCCGCCGCCGTCCGTAAATCCGTACCGCCTCTTCTCCCACCAGGTCGGCAACCCTGGCCATAAGAAGGCGTGCCACCACCTCTTTGCCTCCGTGGTAGGCGGCCTTGCGGCCCCAGTGCCAGGGATTGGCGTAATTAAACGCGGTCCAGCCCCAACGCGCCACTTTGTCCAGGTGGTATCGCTGAATGAAGGTGAAGCCCCAATGGCTCTTGACGTTCTGATACATCTCATGATAACGCACCACCGTCGCCAGTTCCACATCCTTGAAAGGACGCATAGGCACGGTCTCCAGCCAGGCGGCCAGCCGGCTGCCCACCCGGTTGTGCAGGGCCACCAAATCTGCCAGGGAGGCCTTGAGTTCGGGCCGGTCTTCGTTGGGATAATAGACGCGGGCGATCTCCCTGATCAAATCCATGGACATATCGTTAATGGCCTTGAAGGAGATGGCGGTCCCCGGCCACCATTTGAGCAGGTAACGGCGGCGGTAGCTGCGGATGAGTTCCAGGGCGGTCAGATCTGCGGGCCGGGGGTCCGGCAGGTTGATTCTGACTTCATCGGGGGCCCCCTCTTGCCGCAGCAAGGCATGGATCACCTGATGCCGGGTCCAGAGGCGCACGGTGAGCAGAGACGCCCCCCAGAGCGCCAGTAGTGCGCCGATGGCGAGAATGAGCCAATGGTATTCCAGGGAAAAATTCATGGTGGCGAGAACAGGGCTCCAGGTTTCATGGGTATGAGAATATGGCGAAAGTCACGCAGGTCCGGGCTGAACGGGGTTCACCCCCCGCCCTCCCCTTCCCGGCGATTCTGTAAGACGCCGTAAACCGCCTCAATTTCTGTGGCCATCTGCTCCAAAGAAAAACGCTCCACCACCAGTTCCCTGCCCCGACGCCCCAACTCCTGGCGATAGTTAGGGTTGGCCTGCAAACGGCCCAAGGCTTGAGCCAGCGCCTGGGGATTCCGGGGGGGCACGAGCAAGCCGGTTTCGGCGTCAATGACCACCTCCGGAATACCGCCCACCGTGGTTCCCACCACCGGCCGGGCCATAGCCATAGCCTGCAGGAGAGACTGGGGCACCCCTTCGTTGGCATAGGACGCCAGGACCACCACGTCCATCAGGGCAAACCAGGGCGTCACTTGATCTCGGAAACCTGCCAGGCGCACCCAGGGCTGGAGGCCTAATTGGGCGATTTTCTCTTCAATCACCACCCGGTAAGGCCCCTCCCCCACCAGGAGAAGAAAGGCCCGAACGCCGTCGGCAATGAGATTCCGGAAGGCCTCCAAAAGATAGAGGTGCCCCTTCCAGGAGCGCAGCACTGCGACGCTGCCAAAGACAAAAGCATCGGTGGGAATCTTGATCTGGGCCAGCAACTCCCGGCTTTTTTCCTGGGGGACAAACTCCGCCAGATCCACCCCTGTGGGGATGGAAAAAATCCGCTGACCCGGCACTCCCAGGCGCTTCATGAGCAACTCCCTGGTAACCTGCCCGGTGGTGATGATGGCGGCCGGGGTCTGGTAGAGCCAGCGGGTGGGCCAGTTGATTTTGACCCGGGTGGATAGATGTCGGGTCCGCACCAGCAGGGGCCGGTTACGCAGGCTGCGCCAAGCCAGGGAGCCGACCCAGGAATCCAGGGAGCTGTGGGTGTTCAAGATATCGGGCGTCTCTGCATGCAAAAGTCGGCGTAGATTTATCCAGGCGCCCAGATTGTGCGTTCCCCCGAAAGTCAGAGGCGTTACCGAAAACCGGTGAAGGCAAGCCCGACGGTAGAGCTCCCCCCGGGGATCGCAGGCAACGGCCAGCCGATGGCCGCGCTGGCGCATGGCCAAGGCTTCCACCAGGATGCGGCGCTCCTGCCCGCCCCAGCCCAGGGAGGCTTCGGTATGGAGGATAGATAACGACTTGGGCGTTGACTTATCGGCCATGAGGCATCTTATCTTGTTAGCGTTAGACTTTCCAGCACTATCAAGCCCCCCGAGACCCTGCGTGCCGCCGATGGAGGTCTAGATAGAGTTCTTCCAGTTGGCGCACCATGGCCTCCAGGGAATAGCGCTTTGCCACAGTGCGCCGGGCTGCGTCTGCCAGGCGCTGCCGCTCGTTCGGATGCAGGGCGAGGTCCAGGATGGCCCTGGTCAGCGCCTGGGGGTCACCGGCTGCCACCAGCCGGCCATTAACCCCATCCACGATGGCCTCCAGGGAGCCGCTCACCCTGGTGGCCACCACCGGCAACCCTGCGCCCATGGCTTTCAATAGGGCCAGAGGTAGGCCTTCCCACAAGGAAGGCTGCACGAAAAGGTCCAAAGCGCGATAAATTTCCGGCAGATCCCGGCGAGTGCCCAAAAACCTGACCATGTCCTGAAGGCCCAAGTCTTGGACCTGGCGCTTTAAATCTTCCTGCCGCCGGCCTTCCCCCACCAAAAGCACGAGCATATCGGGAATCTCCCGACGCACCTCCGGGAGCGCCGCCAACAGATGGGCATGACCTTTCTGGTCCTCCAACCGGCCCACAGCCCCGATGACCAGACCACTCACTCCCAGGCGCTCCCGGGCCGCATCCCGGCTTAAAGGCGTGTCCAACTCGGCCAGGGGAATGCCGTAAGGCAGGAGCAGCAGGCGCGAGGCGGGCACGCCATCGTACCGCCGCACGTCTTGCCAGACCTGGGGGCTCCCCACCAAAACCCGATCCGTGGCCCGCGCCAGGAGAAAGTTCCATGCCCGGCGATGAAATTTTACCCGGGTATAGGAATTGTGGACCGAGGCCACCACCCCGGACAAGCCCATCCCCAGGGCGCCCAGGCGGCCATAGAGGTTGGGGTGGTAGAGGTGGGTATGCAGAATGTCCGGGCGCTGGGCTTTCAGCAGCCGCCGCACCGCACCCGCCACTCGCCAGACGGAGGTGCGCTTGATATCCAGCCCCAAGCTGATCACGTCATAGCCCTGGGCGAGGAGTTCATGACCCACGGGGCCGGCGGGGCCGAGGGTGGCAACCGCGGCAGAGAAGCGCCCCGGGTCAAGGCCTCGGACAATGGCAGCCACCAAGTCCTCCGCTCCGCCTACCGGCATGGTCGCCAAAAGATGGAGGACCCGGACGCGCTTATCAGAGGATGTTGCGGCTGGCGGCAGCAAGCCTGCCTGGGCTCCAGATGGGTTCAATTGCACCGCGATACCGAACTCCTTTGCCTTTTCAGCGCTACGAGCAGGCCATCTCCCGTCGAGCAAATGTGGGCCATGTCCGGCGGATACACCAGATTATATTATTATACCAAAAAACCTTGCTGGGTATAGCTGCTTTCCCGGGTTGATGGGGTGGGGATTAAGGGAAAAGAGAGCCATGCAGTTCATGCGACTGGAGATCGAGATCCCTTGATCATAGGATAAACGGAAGGGTTTGAAAATTCTCGCCAGGAGTTGGAGAATTTTGCCTCTCCAGGGCTTGACAGTCAGTCCAGGTTTTGTTACCTATTCAGGTGAATTACACGTGGGGCTGTAGCTCAGCTGGAAGAGCACTTGAATGGCATTCAAGGGGTCAGGGGTTCAAGTCCCCTCAGCTCCACCAAATTTTTGGCGGGAATTACAAGAGGTTGGCAACCTGGAAGTTGCTGGCCTTTTTGCTTTTTGGGGCATTTTTCACCGCGGCTGGGTTACGCTCAACTTCATTGTAGTGATTTTTCTACTACATTGGCGAAGTTGCCGTTACTTTCTGGACTTGGGCAGGCTCTTTTCCTGCTTCAATGCCGGCTTCTGCCAACAAAGAGAAAATATGACCAGAGGCCGCCGAAGGCCGAAGGCACCGACCATTCGCCGGAGGGGAACAGGTCACGCAGGCAGGGCAACAGATGTGAGTCGAGACGGACGTGGTTAAACCCCATCCAGCGCTTGAAGCGCTTGGAGGGCGAATCATGAAAATCAACGATGGCAATGGCGCCTTCCGGGGAGAGATCCTGGCTGGCAGTCAGCAAGGCCGCCTCCCACCCGGGATTAAACATGGATAGGGCGTAGGAAAAAACCACCAAATCGAAGCGTCCCGGAGCCACTGGCTGGTCATAGGCGGCCGCCACGAGTGTGAGCCGTTGGCCCAGATTCCGCAGTTTCTGGTGCGCTTGCCCCAGCATGTGGGGTGATAGATCCAGTCCCCAAAGTTGAGCTTCGGGAAAGAGACGTCCCAGATGCAGAAGGTTCTTGCCCGTGCCGCAGCCCACCTCAAGGATAGCTTTGGGATGGCACTGCGCCGCCGCCAGGCGTATCAGGTTCTCCCTGCCCCGCAGAAAGGTCCAGCGAGTGAAGTCATAAATCCTGGCATGGATCCGGTAATACTGGGCAATTGCCGACTGGGCCTGGGCCGTACTGTCTGTGGTCATCAGCACACTTCCGCCAGATGCAGGCTCCCGTAAGTGCCTACCCGGTCCATTTGATGTAAGGGTTGGGTCAGCTCCGGAAAAAATTGCAGTCTTGCCGTTACTATTTCAGGGAGAAAGCTCAAGTCCGGCCCGGCAGAGCGTAGCAAAATCCTGGTGCCCGGCCGGCTGTTCCGGAAGATCTGGCGCCATTCTTCCAGGAGGGCTTGAGTATCATTCCAGGCCAGCCAATCCTGGTGATCCAGGAGGACGAAATGGCTGTATACTCCTGGGTGTGCCTGCAAAAATTCGGTGACCGTAGCTGTGTGCACCTTTATGCAGTCGAGACTTTGCCTGAGTGTGGAGAAGTTCTTGGGCTCCAGATAGCGAGGGCAACAGTCGGCAGCATAGGAGCCAGTGAGGTAAACTCTCCAGAAGTAATTGTCCCGGATAGGCACCCCGGTGAAAACCCTTCGCAGTTTGTCCTGCACATAGCACCCGAGCCCGCCCGGATACCGGTGTTCGATGAGCCGGAGTTGGGGGCTGGGGACACCAATAAAGGCCATGGTCCCAGGCTGGCGGAGCAACCAGGTTATCCCCCGACTGAACAGATGTGGCTCCAGTCGGTCATAGCAACGCTGCTGCTCTGCCAAAGATCCAGCCTCAAGCAGAGCCAGAGCCAAGCCCTTTTTTTTGCCTTTTAACATTAACTTATTGAAAGCCCAAGCAAAATCACCAGCAGCGCCCCGCAAGTAGAAGGATCGACGCAGTCCCTTCGGGTTGAAATAATAACCGAATTTTTCATCCCAGAATTCTTGGGCCCAAACCGGCAAGGAAGGCCGGAGGGTGGCATAGATGTCCCGATACCCCAGGCCTCCCCCCTCGCCGAACAGGGAGAACAGGGCCTGGTGGTCGCCGGCGTCCAACAGAGCCATCTTAAGGCAGAGAACAGCGTTTTGCCGGTAATTGACATCAACGGCATGGATGGCGGCGGGCCCATCCAAGAGGTAATCCAGCACATTGCAACCGGCGCTGGTGATGGCAACGATGGTGCTTTCCGGGGTGAGGCCCAGCAATTCCCGGTCGAGGCGAGGATCTTCCCAGCAGGTGTTGTAAATCAGACGGTTTTCATGGATAAATGCAAACAGCCTTTCTTGCAGTCCGCTAACCATTATCAGCTCCGGCTGAAAAGAGATTAATCAATTATGCCGAATGATTGTTCAGGGGGTGTTAGTTTTTAGTAACAAATCAGATAACATTCTGCTTCGGGCAGCCTGCTTCCTTTGGTTAAACCAGGTAACGGAGATGCATATTTCAGGAATAGACGTGAGGAAGGAGGATCTTGTTAGCGACTAGCTTGCCAAGACATTTTTTGCAAAATATTTTATGGAATCATCGAGGTTTTGATGAGCGTTGAAATTTATTTGTGTAGTTCGGATAGTGCTGGATTAAGGTGGTTAAATTTATTCAATCTTCCATTTGCCGTAATGTAATATCAATCTAATATTTTTTTCATTTTTTGTTTTATCAATTAAACATACACCAAATGGGGTAATCCTACCTATTTCTTCTGAATATTTAACACTATAACCTGTTCCATTATCATCTTTCCTTATATTAATTATTTTATCAAAAATTAAATCACCCAGCAATACATCTATTATAATTTTATTATTCTCAGTTCTTTCTTGTAATACATATTTTCTTCCTTCTTCGGTTAAGTTAACCACATAATATTCGCTTCCATTGCTTCCTATTCCATGAATATTCATTAATATTAATTTATTGGCCAACATCTTAATATAATTCGACATGTTATCTTTGGTAATCAATATGCCTTGGTCAGGGCTTTGGCTTATTTCAACGCTACCGATTTTTTTTACAGGATATTGTGTCGCTGTTAAAATTAATTTTTTTACTTTATCATTCGTAAGATTCTCGCTACAACCAATGCTTATGAAAACCAAGATTGCAATTAATAAATATCCATAGAAATAGACTACTTTTTCTCTCATGTCATATATCCTTATTTCAAAAATAATATTTGGTGGTTACCGGTGTCCTTAAAGTACCGCTGAAGTTTTGGGTAGTTTAGCTCCTGCTCAAGCCGGGGTCGTGGCCTTCTGGATGAACTGGGCCAATTCCGGAGACACCGAGGTAAAGCGGATGGCGGCTTCATGATGCCCCTCGGCAGCGGGCTTGACCGCGGTGACTTTGCCATAGATCTTCCCCGGGAGCTCGGCCGTCTTCTCTCCCAGGAGATTGAGTCGAACATCCTCCCAGGCCTCCAACTCCCCTTCATAATCTAAAATCGCTGAAATTTCTGAAAGTTGAGTAATCCAAGCCTTGCCGGTGGCGCCGGTGACGATCTTTTCGCTCATGCGGTAGACGTGTACCGGAATCTTTTCGGGCAGGGGGATCAGGGTCTGGGACTTCTCCTTCAGAGCAATGTCATAGGGACCGTGGATGCTCCTGACGTCATAAATGGTTGAGGTTCCCGGAATACCCTTCATCTGAACCTGGACCTTATCCCGGATCTCGACGAGGTCTTGCACCCGCTGGAACGACTCCTGGCTGATCAGCACTTCACCGCCCAGGGCGTAGGACTCGATGCGGCTGGTGAAGTTGACATGGGACCCCACCACGCTGTATTTAGTCCGTTGTTCGGAGCCGATATTGCCCACCACCACCTCGCCGGTGTTCACCGCGATGCCCATCTCCAGGTGGGGCAGGCCATCAACTTGGTTAAGGGCGTTGATCTCCTCCATGGCCGTCTGCATTTTGAGGGCGCAGGCCACCGCCCGGGCCGGATGGTCTTCCTGGATCTCGGGCGCCCCGAAAAAGGCCAGTATGCCATCGCCGACAATCTCGTCGATCACGGCTCGATAATCCACCAGGATTTCGATCATCTTGCCCAGATAGCGATTGAGAAAAGTGATCACCTTCTCCGGTTCCATCCCTGCGGTGATGGCGGTGAAGGCCCGCAAGTCGGACATGAGGATGGAGACTTCCCGGCGTTCGCCCCCCATTTCTAGAGCTCCCTTGGATTCCAGGAGCCGCTTGACCACCTCCTGGGTGACGTAGCGGCCGAACGTATCCCGGATGAAGTCACGCTTTTCGATATAGTCTGTGAGTTGTCGGCCCAGCAGATTAAAGGATTCGGACAACTGGACCACTTCTTTAACCCCCCGGGCCGCAACCGCCACCGCGAAGTTGCCATCTCCCACCTGACGCACCGCATCCCGCAAACGTGAAATGGGCCAGGAAACAGTGGAGGCGAACCACAGACCAAAGAGTATGGCCATAAGAGAGAGGGTCAACCCGGCGATCAATCCTTCTCGTTTAACCTGCTTATCTAACTTACCGAGTTGTTCTTGAATATTATGTTTAGCCTGGGCCAAAATTTGTTGATTGGCCTGGACCACTTTCTGCTGGGTGGGCTCGAAGAATTGATCAATATTGACTATAGAGGCCACGATAAAGGGGGTATTCGGGACGTGCAGTCTGACTGAAAATCTCTTTCTATCCTTATTATGCTCGTCAAAGGAGGTAAAGTACCCGGATACATCTTCCTTGAGGGAATGTTTGAGCAGATCCATCGCCTCGGGATAGCCTCCCCGCCAGGTCAACTGGTTTTGGCCTTCCGCCCGGCGATCGGGATGAAAAATAATTTCCCCTCGATTATCATAGAGATCGGTATAGCCCGCGGCGCCTTCGGGAGTAAAGATCTTTTGTACCGCAATCCTTCTCAGTTTGTCGTTCCGGCGTAATTGGGCATAGTCATACTGCTTTTGGTTGCCCAGGAGATAAGCCAGTTCCCGCACCACATCTTGGGCTTTATCTCTGACCACGTATTCTCCCAGGTTAGTCAGGATTTTCTCCGAGAGCTGATCATTTGCCACGGTTACCTGTTGCACTGAAGCATCGGCGATATGTAACGTTTGCACGCTTAATTCAGTCATAAAGCGTTGGGCAACGAACCACATACCCAAGGTCAACAAAAGAATAAGCACAATATAGGACAAGATCAGGTAGGTACGGACAGTCATGATGATCTCCAAAAATCAAGTGACTTAATGAGCATTGGCCCTGTAAAACCTCGTGAGCAAGCAGCACCTTCTTACGCAATTATAGCCGCTAATCTTCCCAGGCAGTAACGTTATAATGGCTATCTGGATGTATGGATTGGAGGTCCGCAACCAAGGTCGAAGCTTCAGACTGCACAAGAACAAGACATCGAATTCCTGGCGCTGGCGGCGCTGCATGATTTATGAGTGGCCAGCTTGTGATAGGGTCAGACTTCCACCAGGAGAGGTTTCCAGGCTAAAGCCATAAGACGTTTGAGACCCGGAGGCGCAACGGTTCCTTGGGGAGACAAGGTAATGGGCGTGCGCAAGAATAGCATGTAGTCGCAGTGAACCATGTAGATTTCGGCAAACCGGCGGTAGTCGGAACCGTAAATTTCGGCCTTGTTATACCGGTCATCGTCGCTGACCTCCACCCGGCCGTCCGGGTAGACGTCACCCGGCGGTAGCACTCGTCATCCTCAAGCATGCAGGGCAGGATGACCCATTCTCCGGGCTCAACGGCTATGATCCTTCTCATGTCCCCGCTCCTTCGCGTTCACCGCCAAGAAAAATCGCCGGGCATCCTCGGAGGCGGAGAACTCCTCACCTCGGTTCTTGTCCATTGATCCCTGGCTCTTTGCGTCAGTATCTTGCCGACTCATAACGAATCTCCATCCGGATAGTGAAGGGTTGTTATGCGGTCGAGTGCCTGCCCGGGAATGGGGCTGAAAATTTTAATATGCCAAATTTATCATGCCATAGATCCATGGCAAGAATTCATTTTTGTACTTGATTCGCTTTTATTCTTTTGGCGATCTATGGACATCTTAACATGTTTTCGAGTCAGGCTCAGTGGTTCAGTCTCCCACTCGGCGTATTTCATTTTTTTTATGGGAAAATGTATAGTTATTCTGATACCAAACCTGTCTAATCGGACCAGGGGAACTCGTTATGGCGCCTTGTTTATCCATCCTGATCATCGATGATGAACCTAACATTCGCAAAACCCTATCCATTGCTTTGGAGGCCGAGGGCAACCGCGTGATGGCCGTCAGCAATTTTAAGGACGCTGTGGCCGAAGCCTCCCGTCGGTTTTTTGATATGGCCCTGGTGGATTTGCGCCTGGGAACGGAGTCGGGACTGGACTTGATCCCTATTCTGCTGACCAATTGTCCCTGGCTGAAGATCGTGGTAATCACGGCCTACGCTGCCATCGACACGGCAGTGGAAGCCATGCGCCGGGGCGCCTTTGACTACCTGCCCAAGCCGTTTTCCCCTGATCAACTGATGCTGTTAATCCGCAAGATCGCCGGGGTGCGGGCGCTGGAACAGCGGGTAACGGCGCTGCAGGAAGCCCTCAACGAGGCGCTGCCTGAGGCGGACCTGAGCAGCCGAAGCGTGGCTATGCAAAAAACCCTGGCGCTGGCCCAGAAGGTGGCGGACAGCGACGCCACCCTTTTGATTCGGGGTGAGAGCGGCACGGGCAAGACCCTTTTGGCCCGGGCGATCCATGCCTGGGGGCGGCGCGCCTCCAAAATTTTTAGTGTGATTTCTTGCCCTTCTTTGTCGGCGGAGCTGTTGGAAAGCGAACTGTTCGGCCATGTCAAAGGGGCCTTTACCGGCGCGCTGCGGGATCATCCGGGGCGGGTTGCCGCCTGCGAGGGCGGCACCCTGTTCCTCGATGAAATCGGAGACTTGCCGCTGCCATTGCAGGCCAAGCTGTTACGGGTGCTCCAGGAAAAGGAATACGAACGGGTCGGCGAGGTGGTAACCCGCAAGGCCGACGTACGGATCATCACGGCCACCAGCGTTGATCTGGCCGCGGCGGTCAAGGCCGGCCGGTTTCGGGAAGACCTGTTTTATCGCTTAAATGTGGTGGATATTGTGGTGCCGCCGTTGCGCGAGCGCCGGGAGGATATCCTGCCCCTGGCGGAGCGCCTGCTGGTTTTTTTGGCCCGACAGAACCATCGCCGCATCCTGGGTTTCAACGAGGCGGCTCAAGCGGCCCTTCAGCACTACCCCTGGCCCGGCAATGTCCGGGAATTGCGCAATGTCATCGAGCGGGCGGTCCTGCTCGATACGGGTGAGACTATTGGCGTGGAGTGTATGCCGCTTGGCCTCATTCCAACGCCGCCTGAGCCCAAAGTAGGTGATTTGGTTTCCCTTGAAACCATCGAGGAAAGACACATTCGACAGGTGTTGGCGGCGAGTAAATCTTTGGAGGAGGCGGCCAGGATCCTGGGCATGGACCCGGTTACGCTTTGGCGCCGGCGCAAAAAATACGGCGTCTGACCTTCCCCTTGCATTTTGCAATCTAAACGTCTGCCTAACCTGCAACTTGAAACCTCACCTTGCGGTTGCCACCACGCCGACTTATTAATTAATTAAGCATCCTAGCCAGTTATAAATTGCCGGCCAACGGCATAAGGGTTGCATTCTATCGGCCCGGGAGCAATTCTATGGGCATCAGGACCAAACTGGTGATTGCCTTCGCCGGCCTTTTGCTGATTGTCGCCGCGGTGGGCGTAGTGAGCATCCATACCCTCAATGAATCCAGCCAGGCCATAGCCCGCATCCTGCGAGAAAATTATGACTCGGTGGCGGCTTGTGATCATATGAAGGCGGCCCAGGAGAAACTTGATCGCCAGGCTGAACTGTGCTTGTTAGAAGACCGGCCTGACGTCTGTAAGCGCAGCGAGGCGCTTTTGGGTGAGTTCGAAAAAAATCTTCGGATTCAACAAGGCAACGTCACCCTTCCCGGCGAGCAGGAACTCACCGATAAGCTCACGGCTGCTTGGCAAGGCTACCGGCAAGGTTTGGAAAACTTCTATCAACTGTCTGATCTCACCGCACGCCGAGAATTTTATCGCCAGCGACTCCTACCGCAATCCCAGGCAATCAGGGAGGCGGCTCAAAAAATCATCGATGCGAACTTGAATAATATGGTGGCCGCGGATGGCCAGGCCCAACTTCGGGAGGCGCAGACCAGAAGAGCTTTGCTCTTTTTGCTGTTCATCGCCATGGCCATGGGCGCCGGGTTCACTGTCCTGGTGGGGCCAGCAATTTTAGAACCCATCAATAGCCTCACCCGGTCAGTGCGGGAAATTCAGAAAGGCAACCTGGATCTGGTGGTCAATGTCCACTCCCAGGACGAAATCGGTCAGTTGGGCGAAGCCTTTAATCAGATGGCCACGAGCCTGAGGGAGCTTAGGCGCAGCGACCGGGCCCACCTGTTGCGCACCCAGCATTCGACCCAACTTGCGCTAGATAGTCTGAGCGACGCTGTGGCTATTTGCACCTGTGAAGGCAAGATTGATCTGGCCAATGATGCGGCGCAGCGCCTGTTCGGGTTGAGGCCCGAATCAACGGTAGACGAGGCTGGCAACGAGAAAATCACCCAAATGTTCATACGGGTGTGCCAGGAGGAGCGGTCTTTCCAACCCAGAGGTTATGATGCCGCGATCCAGATTTTTATGGAGGAAGAAGAGCATTTTTATCTCCCCCAGGCCATTCCCATCTTTGATCAGCCCCGGCAACTCGTGGGGGTTACCCTGATGCTTACGGATGTGACGCGCTTGCGCCATCTCGATGAGGTCAAGACCGGCTTGATCTCCACGGTCTCTCACGAATTGAAGACGCCCCTGACTTCTATCCGCCTGGCGATCCATGTACTTCTGAACGAAAAACTCGGGCCTTTATCTCCCCAACAGATGGAGATTCTGGCTACGGCGCGCCAGGACAGCGATCGCCTCCATCGGGTTATTGAAGATCTGCTCGATATTAGCCGCATAGAATCGGAGGGCGCCGGAATTCAGCTGGAGCCGGTCAATGTGGAGGATCTGCTTCTGCAGGTGACAGATAAAGTGAGATCGGCGTTCCGAGATCAGAAAATCAAGCTGCACCTTGATGTGTCGGCTGAGGTGCCGCGAGTGCTTATTGACCCGACCCGTTTTCAGTTGGTGTTCGATAATCTCCTCAATAACGCGCTTAAATACACGGCCTCCGGGGGTGAGGTGAGCATAGCGGCTCGCTCTGAGGACGGCATGGTTTGCTTCGCCGTGCAGGATACCGGCATCGGTATTGCCCCGGAACACCTCCCCCGCATCTTCGAAAAATTCTTCCGGGTGCCGGGACAAGACCATATCGGCTCGGGGCTCGGACTCACTATTGCGAAAGAAATCGTGGAGGCGCACCACGGTAATATCACTGTCGCCAGCCAGCTGGGCACGGGGACTACATTTACTTTCTCTGTGCAAGCCGTGAGAGAGCGGGGGGCAGATTTAATCTAATCCTTTTAATCAACCGTAGCACAAGGAGTTGATCATAATGGACATCGTCTGGATAATTATCTCTCTCATTTTCTTTGGCATCTGCCTGGCCTACGTCGGGTTCCTGGCCAAGGAGGGCACGACATGGAAAACCTGATCGTAGGCCTGGTGGCCGTAGCTTTGATTGTCTATCTCTTCGTAGTGCTGTTGCGCCCCCATAAGTTTTAACCGGGAGAAACCTGTATGAATGCGAATGGCTGGATACAGTTGGCTTTTTTCAGCATCGTCCTGTTGGCCCTGACGAAACCCATGGGCCTGTACCTGGTGCGGGTGCTGGATGTCAACGGTCGAACCTGGCTCGATCCGGCGTTGAAGCCGGTGGAGCGCCTGATTTATCGTGTCGCCGGAATTGATCCGACCAAAGAGCAAGATTGGCAGGGCTATGCCATTTCCGTCCTGATCTTCAGCCTGGTCACCCTGCTGTTGACTTATTTCATCCTGCGGCTGCAAGGGGTGCTGCCCCTCAATCCCCAGAGCTTTAGCGGGGTGTCGGGGGATTTAGCCTTTAATACCGCCGCCAGTTTCACCACCAACACCAACTGGCAGAACTACGCCGGTGAGAGCACCCTGTCCTATCTTTCCCAGATGGTGGGGCTGGCCTTCCATAACTTCATTTCCGCCGCGGCCGGTATCGCAGTCGCCGCGGCCCTGGTCCGGGGCATCGCGCGGGACAAAACTGCAACCCTGGGCAACTTCTGGACCGATCTGACCCGGAGTTGCCTCTATCTGCTCCTGCCCATCTGCCTGGTCTTCGCCGTGTTTCTGGTTTCCCAGGGGATGATCCAGAACTTTAGCACCTACACAACCGCCAAGGTGGTGGAACCTTATACCACCCAGGTCGTCAAAAAGGACGCCGGCGGCCAGGGGATAAAGGACGCTCAGGGCAACCCGCTTATGGAGGACGTCAAAGTCGAGACTCAGACGATTCCCCAAGGCCCCGTGGCTTCCCAGGTGGCTATCAAAATGCTGGGTACCAACGGCGGCGGCTTCTTCAACGCCAATGCGTCGCATCCCTTTGAGAACCCGACGCCGCTGACGAATTTCATACAAATATTATCCATCTTCTTGATACCGGCGGGATTGACCTATTACCTGGGCCGCATGGCGAGCAACCAGAAGCACGGTTGGTCGGTGTGGACTGCCATGTTTCTGCTGTTCCTGGTGGGGGTCCTGGTCTGCTGGTACGCCGAGGCGCACGGCAACCCCCGCCTGACGGCCTTAGGCGTCGACCAGACCTGCGGCAATATGGAAGGCAAGGAAGTACGATTCGGCATCTTTAATTCCTCGCTCTTTGCCACGGTGACCACCGATGCTTCGTGCGGCGCGGTTAACTCCATGCACGACTCCTTCACGCCGCTGGGCGGGCTGGTGCCGATGTTTAATATCCAGTTGGGCGAGGTCGTCTTCGGCGGGGTGGGCGCAGGCCTCTTCGGGATGTTGGTTTTCGTGGTGCTGGCGATCTTTCTGGCCGGCCTTATGGTGGGCCGCACCCCGGAATACCTGGGGAAGAAGATCGAGTCCTTTGACATCCAGGTGGCGGCCCTGGCCATTCTGGTGCCCATCGTATTTCTCCTGGGCTTTGCTGCATTGGCCTCGACGACCGAGTGGGGCGTCAAGGCCCTGAACAATGCCGGGCCCCACGGCTTCAGCGAAATGCTCTATGCCTTTACATCATGCATCGGCAACAATGGCAGCGCCTTTGCGGGGCTCTCGGGCAACGCCCCTTGGTATAATTTGACGCTTGGTCTGGCCACGCTCATCGGGCGCTTCCTGCTCATCGTGCCGGTGCTGGCTCTGGCCGGGAGCCTGGGGCGCAAAAAAACCGTGCCCCAAAGTGCCGGCAGTTTTCCGGTGTCCGGCCCCACCTTTACTTTCTTGCTTATCGGCACGGTCATCATCGTTGGGGCGTTGACCTTCTTCCCCGCCCTCAGTCTCGGACCCATTGTCGAGCACTTCTTAATGATCAATTCCAGCAAGCTTTTCTAAGGACCTTGACTATGGCTGCCAAAATAAAATCTCGTTCTTTGTTTGATAAGACCATACTCATCCCGGCGATCGGGGATTCCTTTCGCAAACTGGCCCCGCGCCTGATGGTGCAGAACCCGGTGATGTTTGTGGCCATGGCGGGCGCTCTCGTCACCACGGCCAAGCTCTTCTATACTCCGCTTCACGGCGGGTCCTTCGGCTTCTTCGTGCAGATCGCCCTCTGGCTCTGGTTTACGGTGCTGTTCGCCAACTTTGCCGAGGCCATGGCCGAAGGCCGGGGTAAGGCTCAAGCCGCAACTTTGCGCCGCACCCGCACGCAAACCATGGCGAATCGCCGTCTCCCTAATGGGGTCATCGAGAGCGTTCCGGCAGAGTCCTTGCGCAAAGATGACATTTTCGTCGTCAAGGCCGGGGAGCCCATTCCTGCGGACGGTGAAGTCATCCAGGGCGCCGCGACCGTGGATGAGTCTGCCATCACCGGGGAATCGGCGCCAGTCATTCGCGAGGCCGGCGGCGACCGCAGCGCGGTGACCGGCGGCACCCGGGTGCTCTCTGACGAAATCGTGGTGCAGGTCACCGCCAACCCGGGGGAAAGTTTCATGGACCGGATGATTGGTCTCATTGAAGGGGCCAGCCGGCAGAAAACCCCCAACGAAATCGCTCTGACCATCCTGCTGGCTGCCCTGACCATCATTTTCCTCATGGTCATTGTGACCTTGAAACCCTTCGGGGCTTATGCCGGGGTAGTGTTTTCGGTGCCGGTGCTGGCTTCGTTGCTGGTCTGCTTGATCCCTACCACCATCGGGGGGCTTTTAAGCGCCATCGGCATCGCCGGCATTGACCGGCTGGTGCAGAAAAACGTGCTGGCCATGAGCGGCCGGGCTGCTGAGGCCGCGGGCGACGTGGACGTGTTGCTGCTGGACAAAACCGGCACCATCACCTTAGGCAACCGCCAGGCGGTGGAGTTCCTCCCCGCCCTGGGAATTGAGGCGAAAGAATTGGCTAACGTGGCGCAACTGGCCTCTCTGGCTGATGAAACCCCCGAGGGGCGCAGCATTGTGGTGCTGGCCAAAGAACATGGCTTGCGGGGGCGGGATCTGCATGAGTTCCCTCAGGCCCGTTTCGTGCCCTTCTCGGCCAAGACCCGCATGAGCGGCGTCGATATCGACGGAGACCGCTACCGGAAAGGGTCTGCGGATGCCCTCCGGGATTTTGTCGGTAAGTCCTTGCCCAAGGAAGTGGAAGGCGAGATCGAACGTATCGGCTTTTTGGGCGGCACGCCTTTAGTGGTCGCCAGCGCCGAAAAGGTCTTTGGAACTATTTACCTGAAAGATATTGTCAAGGGCGGTTTGCCGGACCGCTTTGAGCGTTTCCGGGCCATGGGGATCAAAACCATCATGATCACCGGCGATAATCCGCTCACCGCCGCGGCCATCGCCAAGGAGGCGGGGGTGGATGATTTCCTGGCCGAAGCCAAGCCCGAAGACAAGCTGGCCCTGATTCGCCGCCAGCAGGCGGCCGGGCATCTGGTGGCTATGACCGGCGACGGGACCAATGACGCGCCGGCGCTGGCCCAGGCCGACGTGGGCGTAGCCATGAATACCGGCACCCAGGCGGCTAAAGAGGCCGGTAACATGGTGGACCTGGATTCCAACCCGACCAAGCTCATCGAAGTCGTGGAAATCGGCAAACAACTGCTCATGACCCGTGGGGCGCTGACCACCTTCAGCGTAGCCAACGATGTAGCCAAATACTTTGCCATCATCCCCGCCATGTTGATGGTGACCTTCCCGCAGATCGCCCCGTTCAATATCATGAAACTGGCGTCGCCGGAAAGCGCCATCCTCAGCGCGGTGATCTTCAACGCCCTGATCATCATTGCCCTGGTGCCCTTGGCCTTAAAAGGCATCAAATTCCGGCCATTAGGGGCGGTGGCGATTCTGCGGCGCAACCTGCTGATCTATGGCCTGGGTGGGGTGTTGGCGCCGTTCATCGGGATCAAGCTCATCGACTTGATAATTGTCGCCTTTCGTCTGGTGTAAGGGGAACAAATAATGAATACTCAGGAATTGTTACGGGAAGTAAAAGTGTCAGCCTTGGTCACCGTGGCCCTGGTAATCTTGTTGTGCGGCGTTTACCCCCTGGTGGTGTGGGGTATCTCCCAAGCAGCCTTTCCGCATCAAGCCAACGGCTCTTTGGTGGAGCGACAGGGTCAGGCTGTGGGCAGCGCGCTCATTGTCCAAAATTTTACCGGCCCGCAGTACTTTCACCCGCGGCCCTCGGCCGCAGGCGAAACCGGCTATGACGGCACCAGTTCCGGGGGCAGCAACTTAGGGCCGCTGTCCGGCAAACTCGTGGACCAGGTTAAGGACCGTATTGCCGCGTATCGTGCGGAGAATAATCTGGCCCCTCATACCCTCATCCCGGCCGATGCCGTGACCGCCTCAGGCAGCGGGCTGGACCCTCATATCAGCCTGAAGAATGCGGCGATCCAGGCAAAACGGGTGACAGCCGCCAGGGGCCTAATCCCAGCCCAGGTAGCTAACCTTATTGAGACCTGCATTGATGGCCCCGGTTTGGGTTTCCTGGGCGAGCCCGGGGTCAATGTGCTTAAGCTTAACCTGGCCCTGGACGCCCTGACGAGTAGGTCCAATGCCGGATGATAAAGCCCTCAGTTTCCTTCGCCTGATCCGCCGGGCTCAGCGCGGCAGGCTTAAGGTCTATCTGGGCTATGGGGCCGGGGTCGGGAAGACCTGGCAGATGCTCAAGGAAGGCCACCGCCTGCAAAAAGAGGGTATTGATGTGGTCGCGGGCCTGGTGGAGACGCATGGCCGGGAAGAAACCGCCCAACTCATCGAAGGCCTGGAAGTCGTGCCCCGCCGCCAGGTGCAGTATCGCGGCATCACCCTTGAGGAGATGGACCTGGACGCCGTCCTGGCCCGTCGGCCCGAAGTTGCTCTGGTGGACGAACTGGCCCACACCAATGTCCCCGGCAGCAAAAACGGCAAACGCTATGAAGATGTACAGGACCTGCTCTCGGCAGGGATTCACGTCATTAGCACCCTCAACGTCCAGCATCTTGAAAGCCTCTATGATACCGTGGAAGCGCAGATCGGGGTGAGAGTTTATGAGCGGGTTCCCGATGCTGTTTTGGCCGAGGCTGATGAGATCGTCAACGTGGACCTGGCCCCGGAGGATTTACAGCAGCGGCTGCGGGAGGGGAAGATTTATCCCCATGAACGGGTTTCCACGGCCCTGGAAAACTTTTTTAAACGTGCCAACCTCAATCAACTGCGGGAGTTGACCCTGCGGGAACTCGCGGCTCAAATCGACCTCAAACGCCGGGCCGAACCGGAAGAGGAACATGATACCGCGCCCGACCAGGTCATGGTGTGCCTGAGTTCCCGCGGCCCCAACAGCGCGGCGCTGCTGCGGTACGGTTCCCGACTCGCCGGCCGTTTGAACCGAAATTGGTATGCAGTTTATGTACAGACGCCCCAGGAAGAACCCACCGCCATCGACGCCACCACCCAACGCCAGATCTCCGATACCTTGACCCTGGCCAAGCAATTAGGTGCCCAGGTTTTTCCCTTTAAGGGCGAAGATGTGGCGGAGACTATTTTGCACTTCGCGAAGGAATACCGGGTGGGACACATCGTGATCGGCAAGCCGGGGCCGCTGCCCGCCTGGAGGCGCTGGCTGGGAGGAAAAACCATTGTGGAGCAGCTAATCCGCAAGGGGCACGGGATCACTATCGTGGTAGTGGATACGCAGTTAAAATCGGAGGATGATGCCTTCAATGGCTAACTGGCAATTTTTGAGAGGGAGAGAGGGAATGGTCCACGCCCTTGCCCCGATTTTAAAGGTCCTTTCGAGACTTATTCCTTAAACCTCAGCCGGTATCCCACCCCCGGTTCGGTGCTTAAATAGGCCGGGCGCGTCGGGTCGGCTTCCAATTTGTGGCGGAGATGGTGAATGTAGTTGCGCAGATAATGCCCTTGCTCATCGCTGCCATAACCCCAGACTTCTTTCAAGAGTTGCCTCTGCGTAACCACCTTGCCGCTATGACGCACTAATACGGCTAATAGTTTAAACTCGATGGGGGTAAGATGAATTTCCTCTCCCCCCACCCAAACCAGGCGCTGGGCCAGGTCCACCCGCAGCTCTCCGGTTTGGAAGACCGGGCCCTCGCCGCCCCGGGAGCGGGTGAGGTGACGGATAGCCACTCTGATGCGGGCGGAGAGTTCCTCCACGCTAAAGGGCTTGGCCAAATAGTCATCAGCGCCGGCGTCCAGGCCTTCCACTTTCTCTTTATCCTTACCACGGGCCGAGATCACAATGATCGGAGTTGTGGACCACTCCCGAATTCTTTTGATCACTTCCAGGCCATCAAGATCGGGCAAGCCTAAATCCAGCAGGATAATATCGGGATTATGCAAGGCCGTCAGATTAATCGCCTCCGCTCCGGTGATGGCCTCCAGCAGTTTAAACCCTTGGGCTTCCAAAGCCGTTTTCAAAAAACGGCGAATAGGAACCTCATCTTCGACTATCAGCACAAGCCAACCGGAATCGGACACGGAATTTCTGCCTCCATACCAGGACACGCGAGCCTGAAGAAGTTATTGATCGTCATTTGCTTCTAGAGGCAAGGTGAACCTTACGGTTGCTCCCCCACCAGGACGATTTTCCGCCCATATCCGCCCGCCGTGGGCTTCCACGATGGCCCGGCAAATGGACAGTCCCAAGCCGTAACCTTTCTGGTCAAGATTACGGGTACCGCGCTCGAACATCTCAAATATCCGTTGCAGATCTTCCGGGGGAAACCCGGGGCCGGAATCGCTCACTTCCACTTCAATCTCCTGGTCCTGCTTAACGGCCCTGATGGCCAGGGGAGACCCGGGCGGGGTGTACTTGAGCGAGTTTTCCAGCAAGTTAATAAATATCTGTTCCGCCAGAGCCGAATCCAGTGGCACCATGGGCAGATCAGGGGGCAGAGTTGTCGTCACCGGTCGGTCTGCCAGCTTTTTCTCCAAACGGTTAAGCGCCGCGCCCACAACTTCTTCCAGAGGCTGCAATTCCTTGTGCAACTTGAGCGAGCCTGACTCCAGCAGAGCGATATTCAGAAGGTTACTGACCAAACGGCTCAGTCTCTCCGCCTCATCATAGATGTTGTGGAGCATTTCCCGGGCCGGTTCGTCTTCCAGCCGCCCCTTCAAATTCATCAGACTGCTGGCGGAACCCATAATAGCCGCCAAAGGCGTTTGAAAGTCATGGGTGATGGAAGAGAGCAGCGAGGAACGCAAGCGCTCGGTTTCCATGGAAATCTGCGCGTCCAGGGCCGCCTTCTCCAGGTGCTCGACTCCCAAAGCCAGCGCGACCTGCTTTGTCAAGGATTCAAGGAAACGCAGGCGAAATTGCTCCGGCAACAGCCAGTGGGGCGATTCCGGGGCTCGGGGCCGTAAGGCCAAAACGCCTAAGGTGGCGTTAGTCGCCTGCAAGGGCACATAGAGAATCTCGGAAGCAGGTGAATTTTGGGTCCCCCACCCGGCCGTCCGCCCGTTCTCATACGTCCATTGGGCCACGTTCATTTCTTTAATGATGTCTTTGTGAAAGACCGAGGCAAGATCACCTGCGGCCACGTGGACGCGGCCTTTTTCGTCGGGCAGCAGTGCCACCACCTGACACCCAAGGATCTTCGCGATATTCTCCACCGCGACCTGGAGAATCTGCTCAACGTCCCTGGCGCCGGCGAGTTGCCGGCTGAGGTCATACGCCGCGGCCGTCTGGCGCTCCTGAGAACGCGCAGCTTCGGCTTGCCGTCGAATCAGGGTGGTCAGGTGACTGATCACCAGGGCCACCAGGAACATCACCCCGAAGGTGAGGATATAATGGTTTGCCTCCACCGCAAAGGTAAATCGGGGCGGGACAAAACAGAAGTCAAAGGCTAAAACGCTCAAGAGAGAAACCAGGATAGCCGGTCCCCGCCCGCAATAAATGGCAGTGACCATCACCCCCAGCAGATAAACCATAATGAGATTGGGAAGTTCGAAGTAAGGGAACATCAGAAAGGAAAGAGCGGTGGCTATGACAAAATATAGGAGTCCCATCTCATATTCAGGCCGATGGATGCCCTTCGGCTGAACCAGATCCGGTGACTCTTTCGTTTCTCCCGGTGCTCCCGTCAGGACATAAACATCGATATCGCCGCCCAAACGCACCAATTCGTCCACCGGACTCCGGGAAATAAGCTCTCTCCACCGCGACCGGCGCGGTTTGCCGGTAATAATCTTGGAGATATTCCGCCTGCGGGCGAAGGTGATAATCTCGGCGGCGATGGCACGACCTCTCAAGGTGATGGTTTCCGCGCCCAATTGCTCGGCCAGCCGCAGATTATAGACGGCTCGGTTCCGTTCTGCCTCCGGCAACCGCAGCATCCTGGGGTCCTCGACGTAGACGGCAAACCATTCCGCCTGCAAACGGCTGGCCATTTGCTGAGCAGATCTGATCAAATCGATGCAGGCAGGATTCGGGCCTACGCATACGAGGATTCTTTCTATCGTGGCGTTCACCTTGTCTGACCTCATGAAATTCCCTCATTTGTGGCCGGTTTTTTACTAGTCATAAGGGTAAATCATCAATAATCATAATGTCGTAAAAATTATTACCGCTCCTGTAAATTTTCTATAAAAATTGCAAGACCGTGAGATGGACTGTGACCTTAATAGGCTTAGGGGGCAGAAAACTTTCCTTTCTCAGTCGACCCCGGGACAGCCTGTTTTACCTTAAATTATTTGGTTAATATTCACCGATATGTTCACCTAAATTGGGCTATAATTCAGCTTACAACATTATCTTGGGGGCGCGGCGGCATGGGTAAGGCATCTAAGGGCAAAAAGTTTAGTAAGAACCGACGATCTGCCGGCTCAGCCAGCCGCGCCTTGCCGACGAGCCCGGTCAATCCAGGTATCGTCCGTACCGCCCGGGAAAATGTGGTTGAGATCGTCCATCAAGGCCGGGGGCTGGACCGGGTTTTGGAAATCGCCACCAGTGCCTTTTTCCTGGCTGAGCACCTGGTATGGCGCTTTGAAGCTGAAAACCCGCTCCCCCAACCCTTGGCCTGCCAGGAAGGCTGCGACGCCTGCTGCCATAATCTGGTGGAACTGACTCCCCCGGAAGCCCTGCTCCTCGGCCACCATATCCACCGGCATTTTTCCGACGGGGAAAAAAACCTGGTGCTGACCCAGGTGGCCAAAAACCTCTCCATGGCCGCGGGTAAAAGCAAAGTTGCGCTCGCCACCCTGAGACAAGAGCTGCCCTGCCCCTTGTTGCGCGATCGCAAATGTTCGGTCTACCCCATCAGGCCCCTGGTCTGCCGCGCCATGCACGCCCTGAACCGGGAGCGCTGCGAGGCCGACTTACATTCCGGCAGCCTGGCTGGAAGTCAATACTACGAACACCGCCACGCCACTGTCCTGTCGGTGAGCGCCGGCATCTTGGAGGGCTGCCGGGCCGTGGGCTGCCAGGCCGGGACGTTGAGCCTGGACCGGGCCCTGCATGATTTTTTCACCCAGGAAAATTGTGCGGAGAGATGGATAACTGGGGAAGCCGTATTCAGATCACCGGCTTGAAGGAGTCCCGGGAGAGCCTTGCCCTGCCTCCCGGGAGCCCTGATGTTAGTTAAGCCTGGAAGGGAAATTATCAGACTTAAAACGTAAAAACTTTGGATTCCGCGGCCAGGTCGATCAGGGTGACGCCGGTGCCAATGGCCGTGCCCGGGGGCAGGTCGTCGGCGCTGATGAGCCGGGTTTCTGCACAGGGTTTGCATACTAGGATGGTGGCCTTCTTCTCCACCAGGAACTTCCAGTAGGTGATGAGTTCATCCCCGGTGGGGGCTTTGACCCGTTCGGTAAGGGACAGGTTGGTAAAATAGGTGGCATCGTCAACCAGGAACACCGTGACCTCATGGCCCTTGTCAGCGGCGATCTTGGCGAATTGGAAGCAGCGCACCGCTCGGGTGGGGTCTTCCGGACCCCGGGTCAGAACAAAGAGAAATTTGCTCATAAAAACTCCTCGCTCAACGTGTACAAAATTGCAATGAGTTTGCGATTGCTAAGACCATTATACCGCGGTTTTGCACATAGGTGAAGGCCACAAGGGGATTTTTCCGTCTCCGAAGAGGTCAGCGGCCGTGTCCCGCATCTCATTGGCCTTCAGCATCCCCCTGGCCTGGGCCAGCGGCCTCCAGGTGCTTCTGTTTCAACTCCACCGGGTCGCCGGGCAGCGGCGAAACCGCCACGAAGTTGACGTCAGCGAAGAAGACTTCGAAGCAGGTCCAGTCCTCCGGGATGGGCTCATCGCAGACGCAAACCCGGCCCCCGGGGGCTTCCCAGGGCGCCGCCAGCCAGTCGGGAAGAAAGGCCTCGTGGGGCACGGCCCGAAGCATGATGGTGCCGTCACCAAAATTGTTCATGCCAGGCGTTTCCAGCTCCAAACGGACGCCATCCTCTGTCTCTACCAACCGGCCAGGACGATATATCCTGGTGCCCACCGTTAATTGAGTATCCATGGAGCCCTCTTAACCTCTTGCCAATTTATGGCGCTTGCCAAAAGTTCTTTCCTTTTATTCCCCTCTCCCCTTGTGGGAGTGGGTGAGGGGTTAGTAGCAATAAAACTTTTGGCAACGAGTATAATTATATCCACATAGCCTTATCGTGTCCCAAAAGCAACGCCGGACCAGAGCACCCCTCAGAGCTTTTCCAGGGGCCGTGGCTCAAACTCCGCCCGAGCATCATACACGAAGAGAGCCCGCAGTTTGTCCCAAAAATCCCCCCCCAGCACGAAGAGGCTGGCCAGAAAGATGAAGTCCGCAGCCAGATTGACGTAGAGCCGCTGAGGAGAATGGTCCGGAAGCCATTGCGGGGCATAGGCCATAATGTAGGTCGGTATGAGCGGCAACAGGAACATGATCAGACCCAGCCGATATCGGTTCCGGCTCACCAGGGCGGTGGGTTTGACACGCTTCAGGCAAGCAAGGAGCTTATTTTTGAGGTGCATGAGGTTTTCTTTGCCTAGACACAACACCGCGAGAAGTCCCAACAATTCCGGCCCCCCCACCGTCAGCAGGCCGATGATCGTGGCTTTGGCGCCCAGGGACAGGTTCAGTTTGGCCACCAGGATGCCGAAGAGGGGCAAGATCCAGGCCAACACAAAGAAGAACAGCCCCAGATAGAAACGCAGCTTCTGGTTCATAAATACCTTTGCAAAACCCGCGATCAATCACCGCTCCGTCATTGAAACGGTGGAGCTTTGCGAATATGATTTTTTGCATTATAGGGGAATGATGGAGGTCTGACCAGGGCATTAGTTCGGCTACGAGACTGAAGATCCGCGTCAGAGGGCTTTAGCGCGTTCTCCGAAAATTTATGATCAGGTAAGATCGACCTTGACTTTACGCGGCAAACGCTTAACCTTGAACCATAAAAGCCATTAAAAGAAAGGATGCTCAATGATGCGCACAAGCAGAATTCTTCTCAGTCTGGCGATGGTGGCCTTTATCCTGGTGGCGGTCACCCCCGGTACAGCCCAGCAGCCGTACTACCCCGTCGCTTCGGTCTCCATTGATATGACCAGCGTGGCCGCGGGCATCGGCTTCAGTTCGGGCAGCGGCGTTTTGAGGTACAACGGCAAGCGCTATCTCTTCAAGATTGATGGCCTCAGCGTGGGCAATGTAGGCATCGCCTCCATCAGCGCGGTGGGCAACGTCTACAACTTGAACAATATTTCCCAGTTTGCCGGCAACTATGCGGCCGCCGGGGCAGGCATCGCCCTGGCCGGGGGTGCAGCCGGCTTGACCATGCAGAACCAGAGCGGCGTTATTATCAATTTGTATGCGGTGCAGCAGGGGGTGCAGTTGAACATCGGCCCCCAGGGCTTCAATATCACCATGCAATAGCAAGACTGCCCCGGATCGGGACCGCCGCACCCTGACGGTCCCGGTCGTCTCGACCCTGCTTCCCCAATAAGGCACATCAGGTCAGGGTTCCTTTCAGGTAAGCCTGTCTTTTGGTTTCGGGAAATTTCTCAATAGCATAGCGCAGCATGGTACGGGGCATTTTCCGGTAATGGGCCAGCAGGAAGGTTTCCGCTAAGGTCATCTCGCGCTTACCCACCTCCCGCAGCATCCAGCCCACCGCTTTGTGAATCAAGTCTTCCGAATCGCCTAGCAGGAGGCGGGCGATTCTGAGGGTCTCATCAAAATTTCCCTCTTTGATAAAGGCAAAGGTGGCCATGATGGCTATCCGCCGCTCCCACAAAACCGGAGACACGGCCAGGCGCGAGAGCAGGGACTTATCGCGCTCTCTCAGGTAATGGCCCACCAGGTGCGGGGCCGAGGCATCCACCAGGTCCCAGTTATTGACAAACGTCGTGTGCTCCAGATAAAGATGGTGGATTCTGGACCTGACGGCGTCTTCGCCTTGGTAGTAATGGTCCATCAGGACGAAGAGAGCCAGTAACCGGTCTTCGTGGAAGGCGGACCGGAGCAATTCTACAGCCTCGGCCAACGGCAGTTGGCGATACTTCCTGGTTAATTTTCTCAAGACCGGGACGCGGATACCCCGGAACCGGTCGCCCTCGCCGTACTCTCCCGGCCCGGTCTTAAAGAAGCGCTGGAGTATGGCGGCCTGCCGGGTATCCCCCAGACGGGCCAACTCTCCCTGAATTTCTACCATCAGCATTGCAGGAGTGCCACCTTTCGATTCGGGTTTAGGCCGTGACGCTGATCCGACCTAAATAGGCCTCCAGCACCAGGGGGTTGTGGCGCACTTCGTCAGGGGTCCCGTAGGCGATGCGGCGGCCGCCGTCCAGGACCACCACGTGATCTGAGACCCCCATCACCAGCTCCATGTCATGTTCCACCAGAACCATGGTTTTCCCCGCCAACCGCATCTGGCGGATAAGGGTGGCCACCGCCGCAGTCTCTTCAGGATTTAAGCCCGCCACCGGTTCGTCCAGCAGAGTCAGGACCGGCTGCGACACAAAGGCCCGGGCCATCTCCACCCATTTCCGGTCTCCATAGGGCAGCACCCCCACGGGCCAACTGGCCTTGTCCGCCAGGCCGAAGACGTCCAGGGTCTGAAGGGCCATGAGTTTCAACCGCCGCTCCCGGTGCCGTAGCCCGGGAGGACGGAAGAGTGCTTCCAGCATGGAGGCGCCGGCCTGGATGGTGAGGCCGCAGAGAACGTTGTCCAAAACCGATAAGCGAGGAAAGATGCGGAGGTTTTGGAAGGTGCGGGTAATGCCCAGGCGAGCCACCCGGTGAGCCGCCATCCCGGCAATATCAGCGCCCTGGAACCGGATGTCTCCCTGGTCCGGCCGGCTGACCCCGGTAAGACAGTTGATGAGGGTGGTCTTGCCTGCGCCGTTGGGACCGATGAGGGCAGTGACTTTCCCCTGTTCTACGCAAAAGCTGACGTCGGCCAGAGCCGGCACTCCCCCGAAGTGCTTGCTGAGACCGAAAATTTCAAGAAGATCGCCGGACATGGAAACGATCCCTCATGGGCGTTCGTCTATGGCCAACCGTCGCCGTGCCCAGCGGATACGAATGATGTCCACCAACCCGGATACGAAACCCTGGGGCAAGAAGAGCAGGATCACCACCAAGATCAGGCCGTGAATGATATCCGTGTAGGTTTCCAGAAATCCCAGAAAATGCGGGAGCACCGTAATGAACCCCGCTCCGAACAGGGTGCCCCAGACGGACCCCAGCCCACCCACCACCACCATAATTACCAGGTCCAGGGACTTGAAGATACTAAAACCTTCGGGGTTGACGTAGCCGAAATAGTGGGCGTAGAGGCTGCCGGCCACTGAGGCGAATACCGCGGAGAGAATAAATACGCTAATTTTTTTGCGCCGCACGTCAACCCCCAACGCGGCGGCGGCAACTTCGTCCTGGGCCAGGGCAGCCAACCCCCGTCCCACCCCGCTCCGCACCAGGTTGAGGCACAGCGTCAGAGCCACCAGGGCAAAAGCCCAAACCAGGTAATGAAACTTGAAATCACTGTCGAAGGTCAGGCCTCCGATGGACAGGGGCGGCACCCCGGAAAGGCCGCTGGGCCCGCCGGTGACCGCGTCCCATTCCACGAAAATGCTGTCCACGACATAGTTAAACCCCAAGGTCGCCATGGCAAGGTAATGCCCCGTGAGCCTCAGGGTGGGAACGCCGATGATCAAGGCCATAAGCGCCACCACTATGGCAGTCAGGGCCATGGCAGGCCAGGCGGGCCAGGCATAGCTAACGGTGAGGATGGCTGAACCGTAAGCCCCCAGGCCGAAAAACGCCGCGTGCCCCAAGGATATCTGGCCGGCAAAGCCTATGAACAGGTTGAGACCCAAAACGACGATAACATAAAGGCCGATGAGGTTGAGAATGCCCAGGGTATAAGGATTGCGCAACACCAGGGGCGCGAGGGCTAAAATCATGGCCAGCCCCCACACCATAAGCCCCGTGCGATGGCGGATGCCGAAAAATTTGGCCTTTTCCCAAACCCCCATGGATAATGTTCCAGCTTAACGGGAGGATTTCAGGAAGCGTGCGATGCTACGGTCATACGTGCGCTCCACCTCAGGAGAGAAATAACACGCCGGCAACTCGCCGGACACGCGGTGATAGCTGAGGCATTCGCAACAGATGCCTTTGCGTTCGCAGGGCTCATAGGTGCAGTTGCATTTCGCCAGATTAGCCTGCTGGTTGGGACATTCTTTCATTCTTACAATCTCCTTTTTTCTTCCTATGCCGTTGCATTCAACCCCACCTGAAAGGCCCGCAGGCTGGTCTCCCGAAAACGTTCCAGGGTCTTGGCCGCCATCACCTCCAGCAGGAGGTCCGGCTCGGCGAACAATCCGCCTTTACCCGCGGCATACCCCAGAAGGATGAGGTTGGCCGCCACCGGGGGCAGGCTATGGGACGCGGCCAGAGCGCGGGCGTCCACGTTCAGGTAATCTCCGGGCGTAGCGGTATTGACGAACACGGCCCCACCCGGTTTCAGGTAAAAGCGGTGCACCGCCAGATTCTTGGGGTGCAGGAACAAGCCGCGGTCCGCCTCGCCCGCGGGGATTAGGGGACCCCGAAAGGGCCCCACTTTGATCATGGAAATGACCGTGCCGCCCCGCTGGGCCATGCCGTGGGTTTCGGAGGTGATGACCGGCAGACTCATGGCCGCGGCGGCTTCCGCCAACAACCGGGTCAGGGTAAGGGTCCCCTGCCCTCCCAGCCCGCTGACGATGATCTGCTGCTTCATGGCTGGCCCTCCTTAACCGCGGTGATGGCTCCCGTGGGACAGACGTGAACGCAGACCCCGCAGCCGACGCAGCGGACTCCGTCGATGACCACCCGGCCGTCGGCCTCATCCATGGACAGAGCGGGACACTCAAACTCCTCCAGGCAGTGAAGGCAGCCGGTGCAATCCTCGGTAACGCACATGGCGTAAGTTGTCTGGGATTTCCGGGCCTCCCGGTCCAGCAGGCAGAGATGCTTGGCAATGATCACCGCCACCCCGCCCTCGGGGTCTCGACAGTAAGCATCGGCTTCTTTCAGGTGTTCCATGAACGCGGGCAGGTCGTAGGGGTCGGCCTCCCGGAGGAAGCCGGCGCCGCAACCCCGCACCAGGTCGGGGATCAGCACCGGGTGGCCCATATCCCCGGCGGCAGTGAGCCCCACCTGAGGGGTGGGCTGATGGCCGGTCATGGCCGTGGTGGCGTTGTCCAGGATCACCAGGACGAAGCGAGCCTGGTTAAATATGGCGTTCAAGAGCGCCGGGACACCGGCATGGAAAAAGGTGGAGTCCCCGATGGTGGCCACGATGGTGGGAAACTCCGCTCCCGCCGCGGCAAAGGCCCGGTAAAATCCCGCGGCCTGGCTGATCCCCGCGCCCATGCAGTGGCACGTGTCCACCGCCCCCAGGTTGAGGCCCAGGGTGTAGCAACCGATGTCGCTGGGGAATATCCCCGCCGGAAAGGTCTCTTTGATGGCGTAGAATGCCGCCCGGTGAGCGCAGCCGGCGCACAGAGTGGGCCGATCGCCGCCGCTCTGGACGGTCACCCTGCTCCGGACAGGTAAGTCCAGGAAAGCCTCCAAAACTGGGCGGATGACATCCGGAGTCAGTTCCCCATCATTAGGGATCATGTGGGAAGTACGCCCCTGAATGGCGCGGTTGGCCAACTGCAGCTCAATAACCGGATACGTCTCCTCGATGACCAGAATTTTTTTATACCGGGAGTTGATCGCTTCGATGAAATCCCGGTTCAGGGGGTAGGGCATGGTCACCTGGTAATAATCAACCCGCCCCAAGAGGTCCAACTCCGCCAACCAGTCCCAGGTATGGGCAAAGGCCACGCCTGAGGCAATGATGCAAGCGCCGGGATGCGAGCCGTCCCCAGGGGTGAGAATGGGGGCGAACTCCGGCAAGGTCGCAATCTGGTCTATTTTTTCATTCAGGAGATGGTGTAATTCCCGCACGAACTGAGGGGTGGCACACCAGCGCCGGGGGTCCTTGTCGAACCGGGCCGGGCGTTCCAAACGCAGAGGCGGCCCGCAAGGGACGTTCTCCCGGGCGTGGCAGACCCGGGTGGTGGGCCGGACCATGACTGGAATCTCAAAGCGCTCCGAAAGCTCGAAAGCAATTTTCACCAAGTCCTTGGCTTCCTTGGGACTCGATGGGTCCAGGACCGGCACCTTGGCGAACATGGCGAAAAAGCGGCTGTCCTGTTCGGTCTGGGAGCTGTGGGGACCGGGGTCGTCCGCGGAGATGACGACGAGGCCGCCCTTGACCCCCAGGTAGGCGGAGCGCATGAACGGGTCCGAGGCGACGTTCAGCCCCACCTGCTTCATGGCCACCGCGGAGCGACGGCCGCTCATGGAGTTGGCCAGGGCCACTTCAAAGGCTACTTTCTCGTTCACCGACCACTCGGTATAGAGCAGAACCCCGGTCTCTTTGGTAAAGACCACCACGGACTGCAAGATTTCCGAGGCCGGGGTGCCGGGATATGAAGTCGCCACGGTACATCCGGCCTCTACAATTCCCCGGCCCATAGCCTCATTGCCCATGAGGATGTGTTGGATTGATGCATTGTTTTTAGAAGTTTGTTTCTTCATGATTTGTGTTTGTGCGAAAAGAAAAATCCTCTGAAAAATTTCCCCCCTTTTTTAAAGGGGGGTAGGGGGGATTATGGCAAAAGCTCATAAATTCTCTCCAATACCCCTTCAGTATTCTCAAAAACTTCCCTGGCTGACACTCTCATGATGTTGAGTCCTAAGTCGGCCAGGTGGCGGTCCCGCATAGCATCTTTTGTCAGTCCTGGTTCTGTATAATGTTGACTCCCATCGATTTCAATTACTAACTTGGCGTCGGGACAATAAAAGTCCACAATATAGTTGCAAATAATTCTCTGCCGGTAAAATCGGCGGTTTTTAAGCTGTCTTTTCCTCAGTCTCAGCCAGAGATAGGCCTCAGCTTCGGTCAAATTATGGCGCAACTCCCTGGCAAATTGCTTGAGGCCTTTGTTGTAAGGCAGCACGCCTTATAATCCCCCCTTAATCCCCCCTTTAGAAAAGGGGGGAAACGCCTACCCTTCCCCGCCCAACAGTCCCCGGGGCCGGATGAACAAGACCAGAAGTAGCACTACGAAGGCGATGACATCTTTGTAGGCGCTGCTGATGTAGCCCGCTCCCAGGCTCTCTAAAAGTCCCAGGATGAGGCCTCCCAGAATGGCCCCGGGAAAAGAGCCGAAGCCACCCAGGATGGCCGCGGCAAAGCCCTTGAGCCCCAAAAGCACTCCCACATCGTAGCTCAAAGTGGTGATGGGGGTCACCAGGCAACCGGCCAAACCTCCCAGGGCTCCCGCCAGGGCGAAACTCATGGCCTTCACCCGCCAGACTTTGAGTCCCACCACCGCCGCGGCCTCGGGGTTAGCGGCCACTCCCCGCATGGCCAGGCCCATGGAGGTTTTCCGGAAGAACAGCACCAGGCCGATTATGGCCAGCGTGGTGAGGCCTAAGATCCATAGAGTCTGGGGCAGAATAGCGGCTCCGGCCAGGTGCAGCGGCGCCTCTCCGGATAAAGGCGGCACCGCCATGCGGTTTTTGCCCCAAATGATTTTCATGGCCCCCCTCAAGATGATGGAGAGGCCAATGGTCAGAAAGATCAGCACCAGGTGGCTTTCGGAACGGGACGGCCGGATGCCTACCACCTCCACCAGGATGGCCACCAGAGTTACGCCTGCCACCGCCGCCACCAGGGCCGGGGCCATAGGGAGACCGGCCGTTACCAGGGCGCTATAGAGGATCATGCCCCCCAGGGAGACGAAATCAACCTGAGTAAAATTGACGATCCCCATGGTGTTGTGCACCACCCCGAAGCCCAACGCCACCAGGGCGTAAATGGCCCCTCCGGTCAAACCGGCAAAGATGAACTGGATCAGGTCGTGCAGGCTGCCCATGGCTCTCCAGGCGGGGAAGATACGGCCTCTTATCCTTCCTCAAAGCTTTAAGGTATCTGAAGGGCGCCTTATCTGGCAAGGGAAAAGGCGAACGCCACACCTGGAAGGGGGCGGATAGGCCTGGCTGCATCGTCTTATGGGCAAGGCACCTCCCCCTGCCCACGTTCGTGGGGTTTGAGGGCTTACTTGGCTAGTGCCGGCGGTTTGCACACAGGACAGGGGATATAACTGCGTTCTTGAGCTTCTTTCACCGAGCTAAATTTGATCAAACGCGAGGGTCTTATCGTCTTAGCCCACTTGCAGCTGGGATTGTGGTATTTGTTAGAGGTGGTGGAGCCCACGTATATGGTCTCAGCCGCAGCCTCCCGGGCAATGGTTTCTTCCTGGCCGGCCACAGGGCTGGCCATGGTCCCGTCTTCATCGCCGGGATTAGAGACCACCAGGCCTTGTTGATTGTCCGGATCGCCGGAAGTATGCTGTTCGGTTTTCCCCTCCAGGCTGCTCTTATCCCGCAAGGTAAACCTGGGTTCGCCATTGGGGCCGAGTTGCAGCTCGGCCCGGATCCGTTGCTTCTCATCGTAGAGGATCAAGGCGGGAGCACCATCCGCGCCTAACCCCATAACGGCGCGGAGTTTGCCGTGTTGGTCCCTCAGGTTCAGGGCGAGCTTGCCGTCTTTTTCGCCCAGCCAGGCCCGGATATAGCCGTTTTGGTCGCGCACCATCAGGCTCTGGACTTCCAGGGGGCTGTTGGGAGTCTGCGTCCGGGAAAACAGAAAAGCCTGGGTCGCCAGGACCACTACCAACAATCCCAACACGACCGTGCGGAAAAATCCTCGGCCCCGATTTTGGCGCTCTAATTCCTCCAGACGATCATACACCGCGGTATCCACAACACCGGGCTTCCATTCAGGAGAAGCGGGGGGAGGTGTCTGAGCGATTTCAGGCCCAGTCACCGGGGCGCTGATTTCCACCTCAGGCATGAGCGGCTGCTGTAATGGGCTCTGGGAACCGAGGTATGCGGGAGGTGGGCTTGGAGTAACGCCACCGGGGGGAATCACAGGACTTGCGGCTGGCGCCTCCGGAGTCGGAGCACCCGTCGGAACCTTGAAGCTAATCTCTCCCCTTGAGTCTTTGAGTTCCAGAAAGGCTTCGCCGTGCTGGTTAACTCCCAACCACGCCCAGGCGGTGCCCGCGTTATCGCTTAAAATCAGACCGGCTGAACCATCTTCATTGGCGCTAATTTTACCCCGACTTTTGCCAGACCCATCCCGAAGCAGGATTTTCTCGGCCTCAATGACCCGTTCCTGGCCCTGAACCTGACTTTCCGGGGCTTCCAGCGTTTCCTGCCTCTTCGTCATTATTCTGGTCAGCAAGGCTTCCAGGTGTTTAGGGTCAGGCTTTTCGGGCATAGCAGAACTCCACGCTCCTGTAGTCACCTTGCAGGTGATCCAGCAGGTAGGAAAAGAGGGTGAGAAATTCTTTCATAAGCCGTTCAAGGTCGGGCAGCATCGGTACTCCCGGCATGCCTTACTATGACTTCATATCGATGCATCAAAATCTTTTATCTTTTTCTTTTAATCGAACTCAAAGCATTTCTCAATGATTAATTTTATCATACAATCCTGAACCCAGCCATTGCCGCCGACCTTCGTTTCTTTACCCTCCCAAACTCACATATGTGATTGCCAAAAGAGCCTCTTGCAAAAGTCTCTTTACGGTCGAAACCGTATATATGACATAAGCACAGGCTGGAAAGCCTGTGCTACCGGCGAATTTCTCAATACAAGGCTAAAGCTTGCGACCACATAAGGTCTGGTATTTTTGCAAGAAACCCTTTTGAGCCTCTTGCAAATATCTCCCTGCCTGTCATTCTGAGGGAGCGAATCGACCGAAGAATCTCATAAGTGGGTGAAAATACGAGATCCTTCGCTTCGCTCAGGATGACAAAACGGCTTTTTGCAAGAACCTCTTTTGGCAATTACTACTATAAGAGCCTGCGCTTCGTTCATGATGACAGAGAAAAACGGTTTGAAAATGGCTTTTAGTCCCTCCAAGATACCCCAAAAATCGCTGAAAATGGTCGGGCGCGGGCCGAATGGAAGGGCAAACCCGGCACATGTGCCGGGACATTGCCGAGGTACCCTCGCCATATACCCGGTCTAAGCCCGCGTGCAAGCGCGTTCCGGTCGAGGCGGTGCCAGGGTTGTCACGCGCTTGTCCCGCGCTTGTCCCAGGGTAATAATCGGGCTTTCGTAATATTTAGTCTTTAATATCAATAAATTAAGGCTGGGCTGGCATCCTCGTGCCGGGACACGGCACAGGCGGAACGGCTGGAGTCTGCCGATTTTCCTCAGGTTGGCCAGCAGTGAACCGTTTTTATCCCGGCAAGTCATGGAGACAGCATAAACTCAGAACTGCGACGGATCCAGCAATGATGAGAAAGGTGACAGGTTTTCTTTTGCAAGCGCGGACATGATCCGGGTTGCAACCATGCCATAAAAGATGGCATTGTAGAATTGATTACCCCTTTGAATTAACGCCACTTTTTTTTGAAATACTAAAATATACTTATTGCCAGGAGAGGTTCTTGCAAAAAGCCGTTTGGTCACTTATGAGATGCTTCGGTTGCTTCTTTCCCTCAGAATGACCGGCAGGGAGATATTTGCAAGAGGCTCAAAAGTTCTTTCCATATTTTCCTCTCCCCCTGTGGGAGATGGTCAGGGTGAGGGGTAAATAACTTTTGGCAATGAGTATAACTCTCGGGACATTTTTCATCCGCGGCGAGAATTTCTCCGGCTTTAATCATAAATTTCAGAATATTTGCCTAAATCTGGAGATCTATTTTTATAATAACAGGGGTATACCGGGAACAATCTGAGAGAGATTTCCAAGGGGCTAAAGAAGTGTCTTATGGTCACAGCGTATCAGCGTTATAATTTAATTCTGCTTTTATTCATTGCAGGAAGTTTCGCACCTCTCCGATGACTTACTTAACTCGGTGATTGCAACTGATACCAAAAGGGTCTGCGATTATCTGAATGACCGGAGCTTTATCATAATCTGAGTCCTGAAAAATCATGATCGAATCTATTTCCCACATATAACTCAGAACAATATTGCACCACCGCAGGATCGTAAAGGACGCCCTGGTTGCGGGAGAGCTCTTCCATGGCCAGGGTAAGCCCCAGGGCCGCCCGATAAGGCCGGTGGGTCGCCATGGCCTCCACCACATCAGCCACCCCTAATATCCTGGCTTCCAAAAGAATCTCGCTCCCGGACAAGCCCAGTGGATATCCTGAACCGTTCCAGCGTTCATGGTGCTGGAGCACAATCTGGGTGGTCTGTCGAGGCAATTCCAGGGGTTGTAATATCTCAAACCCAACCATCGGATGGGTTTTGATAATGGAAAATTCCTGGTCGGTCAATCTGCCCGGCTTGACCAGAATCTCAGTGGGAACCCCCACCTTGCCCAGGTCATGCAACGTTCCCGCAATGCGGAGTTTTTCCATCACATCACCCGCTAGACCCATCTTGTCCGCAATAGTTAGGGCTATCTGAGTTACACGCCGCTGGTGTTGCACGGTGTAAGGGTCTTTGGCTTCCATGGTAGCTTCGATCACCTTGGTTATGCCGGTCATGGGGCACCTCTGGAATGAATTATGGTCAATCAATACTGACTGATGACTCATAATAGGTCATGTGAAACCAACAACAATCAGGTGAAGACCTGAAATTCATCCGTCTAAAACCCGGATTTGAACCCAGGCCAAAGGCTGAAAGATAACCCTGGTGCGATGACTTTCTGCCACTTTATTCTCCCCGTCGATCTTTCAGGGTTTTCCCTGAGCGAAAATCAGGCCCACACCTTATTGCCTCTGATTAAAAGATGATTAAAATTGAATCCACGGCAGCAACTTTAAAGAATTACAAAAAAAACTTTACCAATTTATTACCACTATGAGGTAGAATGCGATTATGAGGCCCGGGTCTGGGAACTTGCCTATTTGGGGTTGCTCCTGGAAAGGCTGGCGGAAAATTGTCTGGCTCTTGGGAGCACTAACGTTACTCTTAATGATAGAGGGATGTGGTGGTTTGCCAAGTACCCTGGGGCATTCGGAACCCAATAGGGGCCTTGCTGCAGTGGATGATGAGGATCAGGGGGAATCCAGCGCCGGGGAGATTAATGCCCAGCATCTGGATGAACTCTATGCCAAAAGCGGCATCAAAGATCGGGATCGCACTATAGAAGAAGAATTAAAAAAATGGGAACATCAATCCTCCTTTGATTTTCCCATCCAGATGAACAAGCAAGTCAAGGCCTATGTCGTCTATTTTTCCACGGAACGCAAGGGGTTCACCAGGCGCTCCCTGACTCGCTCGAGCCGCTATCTCCCTATGATCAAAGAAGTTTTCCGGGAATATGGCCTGCCAGAGGATTTGGCTTACCTGGCCATGGTGGAGAGCGGCTTCAACCCTAAGGCCAATTCTCCCGCCGGCGCTTGCGGCATGTGGCAGTTTATCAAGGGCACCGGCCTGCGGTATGGTTTGGTGATCAACGGCAACGTCGATGAGCGTCAGGACCCCGAGAAATCAACCCGGGCCGCCGCACAATATCTTTTGGACCTGTATAAACAATTTGGTTCCTGGTATCTGGCCGCCGCCAGCTACAATTGCGGCGAAGGACGGGTCCAGAAGGAGTTAACCAAAAGCAATTATAAGAATTTCTGGGAACTTTCCGCCAATAAATGCATTCCCGGCGAGACCCGAAATTATGTGCCGCAGATGATCGCCGCCACCATCATCGCCAGGAATCCGCAGAAATTCGGTTTTGGAAATGTGCCTTACCAATCCCCCCTAACGCCCGATACACCTTCGAACCTCGAATTAGCGCAGGCTGAATCCCCGGCAGAGACCGTCACGCCGGCGAGGTCCACCAAAACCGTAATGCCGGCCAGATCTGCCAAACTGGCAAAGCTTCACCCCCCTCCTTCTGAGGATGACCCTCAGCCCCATAATGTCGTCCTGGCCAAACAGAAATCTACCGTGCCTGCGAAAGCTCTCAACAAAAAGACCAACCGCAGGATCTATGCCGTTGATAAAAAGACCCCTGACAAGCACGCCACCAAAGCCAGGTCCGAGCCTTATGTGGCATCCTTGTTCGGCTCTCCCCGTGCCCATGCCGTCAAGGCCCAGGCAAGCAAAAAGGGAGCACCTGCTTCCGGCGGCTCTAAGGCCGGCTTAAACCGCAAAAACAACAAATCCAGTCCAGCCCTCCTGGCGCAAAAACCCAAGCCGAAATCTATCCAATTGGCCAAAAAGAAAGGTAGTCCTAAGCCAAAATTATCCAAGTCGAAGTCTAAGTCCAAGGCGTTACTAGTGTCCCAGGCCAGATGAATTGAATTTGAACAGGCATGATTCCAGAGAAGTTCCTACCGACGATAGCCGGAGGTCTGGACACGCACCTCAGAGGCAGGAGTCCCCTGAGCATTTGCACCAAGCAGGCGAGGAGCACGCGGCTTTTCTCCAGGAAGACAGGGTGGACAAGTCAGTAAGAGGTTTCGACCTTAATATTGTTTGCAAAGAATCAGAACCAACAAAATCAAACCTACGATAATCATCATGTAAAATTCAATTTTTCTAAATTTCTCATCGATCTGCGCGGGTTCTGAGGGGGATTTCAGTTCGACTTCCGTGGTGGGCAATTCGGCCATGAGAGCGTCATACTCTTCCGGCTCAATGATAACCGTGCGCTCGCGGCTCAACTTGGGTTTCATGGGCGCCTCCATACGCTAGTTATCGTCATGAAAGCGGCAAGACATAATTTTTTCTTGACCCTCGATAAGGGACCTCGGGAGACCGCTTGATGTAATCGCTGCTGGACAACCGAGATACGCCTGTTCCCGGATTAAGCGCTGAGGTTGACTCCTTCAGATGATTTCCGAGTCGGCCTCGTGTTAACCGGTTCAGTTCCTCTTTACCTGCTTCTCACCCCAATCTGCTCCCTTTGGCGGCCATATTCATCCTGCGTTTTCATCGTGGATTGTTGCTATATTTTTGCGTAAGGCGCGGGTCAATTAACATGATTTTTCCGTCTTGCCTTTCAAACCAATAGGCTTCCGTAGGATTAGTACCTTTCGGAAGTCCCTGGCTGGCAAATTCAAAGCTATAATGCCTTCTGGGCTCTCGATCAACCGATAATTGGCCTTGACCACGGGATTGGCCTCCGGATTTGATAAATTTGCCTGGAAGGCCGGAGTAGCTATAACGTGACCCCTGAGATTCAGTGGCCATAGTTTCCTTAACAGTCTTTGTCCCATCCGGTTGCACTTTCTCTTCTTTGGTCGTGGTTGTGGATTGCCCCGGTCTTTGGTACGGCTGTGGGTATATTCCGTACCCTTCCTGGGCCTCCAGGGGAATGGGTGAAAAACCAACCACAACCACCAGGAGAAAAAAGACTAAGCAGAGCCCTTGCATCGGCAACCTCCAAACCCGGTTTAACTCCCTCGGCTCTATCATCATTCCTCCTATAAATTTAAGTTAAGAGGAGTTCCTTCACGTCTTTATCGACACAATGGGGTAAAGCATAAAATTCTGTCCGGATTTTCTCAAGGCGGAACCTGCTTACGGGCATTACGGCCTTAACATGAGATGGCCTCCGGCAGAATCTTATTTTTGAATATACATGACCACCAGGCCCGCCAGGATAAGGCCGAAGGCTAGGTAATCGCCCCAGGACAGCATCCGGGCCAGGCCCCCCTTGGCCGGCACCTTCCCCTGGCGCGCCCGCCGGCGCCCCAGGTTGTTCAGCAACAAAACCCCCATACCCGCCAACGCCAGAATTTCCCCTGTTTGCAGCCCCACCACACTCTCCCCAGGCTCCCTAAGGCCTTTGGTTCTCTAGTTTAATTGATGTGATATTAACACAGCGCCTCTCCTGGGCCAAGGAGATAGGCGGCGCACCGGGACGCTGACGGTTATAAGTTGGCGCTCAACGCTTGCGAGGCAATAAGTTGGCCACCAGATTGAGGGCCGCCACCATGGCGGCCAGGGCAAAGGCCTTCTGGAAAGACCCGATTCCCATGACGTTTACCCCCGCGATGGCAACATGGGCCTGGCTGAGCCAGGCAAAGACCATGACCATCAGAGTAATGCCCATCAGCGACCCCAGATTTTTTAACACTGCGTTGGTACTGGCCGCCAGCCCAATCATGGAGGGACTGACATCGCTTAAAATTTCGTTGAGATTGGGAGCCTGGAAGAGGCCGAACCCGAGACCCATAATCACGAGTCTGGCCGCCAGGGCCAGGGTGGAACTCTCCAGGCCGGTAAACAACAGAGAAATCAAGCCTGCCAGGATCAACGCGGCGCCGGTTCGCAGGACCAGCAGGTTTCCCAGCCGGTCCGCCAGATATCCCCCAAAAGGGGCTACCAGGGCATTGCTCACGCTTAAGGCCGCCAACAAGAACCCGGTTTGATCCGGTGTATAGCGATAAACCTGTTCCAAGAAAAAGGGAAGCAAAAAGAAGGTCCCCATCACCGGGGCAAAGGTCAGCACCACCGCCAGGGAGCCTACCACAAAGGGCCACCGTCGCCAGAGCTCGGGGTGGAGCAGGGGCTCGGGGTGGCGGTGTTCCATAAAATGCAGCGCCAGGGCCAGGAGCACCGCCACTCCCAAGGCTCCCAGGGTCGCAGCCCCCCAGCCTGATTGTTGGAGCCAGGTTAAACCCAACAGGAATAGCCCCAGGGTCCCGGCCAGGAGCAGGCCGCCTCCAAGGTCAAATGACTGCCAACTCCAAGGTTTTTGGGCTTTAAGCGGGGTCAGCACCCGGCTTCCCACCCAGAGGGCAACGCCACAAATGGGAATATTTATATAGTAGATGAACGGCCAGCCCAGGTATGTAGTGATGATTCCCCCCAAGGGCGCCCCAACGCTGATGCCGGTAGCGAACGCGGTGGAAAATAGACCCAGGGCCAGACCCCGTTCCCCCTCACTATAGGTCAGGGCAATGAGCTTGGGAGCCACCCCCAGCATCAAGGAGCCGCCGATTCCCTGGAGAGCCCGTGCCCCTACCATCCAGGCCAGCCCTTGGCTTAAGCCGCACAGGGCCGAGGCTCCGGTAAACACCACCAACCCTAAGAGAAAGAGCTTGCCCGGGGCCAGCAAATCCCCCAGCCGTCCGCTGGTGAGGAGCAAGGAAACATTCATGAGGAGATAGATCAGCATGACCCAGGAGATCTGCACCAGGGAACAATGGAAGTCCCGGGCGATCTGGGGCAAGGCAATGTTGACGATGCTGGTGTCCAGGGTGGCCATAAAGGCCCCGAAGCAGACCGTCAAGAGGACGGTGCGCCGGTTCAGGGTATAGCTTTGCGAAGTCGCGGCCGCAGGCATGGTTTTATATCTTACTGCAAGGAGTTTGAGAGTGGGAGGAGATTTTGCAGCCTGGTTAAAATAGGGGGGCCTGTGGCCGGCGAATTTCAAGTCATGGCGTGCACGGCACGCCCTATAACTGCAAGGATTGATGAATAGGGAGGGAATTTTTCGGGAAACGGCGACCAAGATCAGGCCACCGCCATGAAACTGGCGGAGAGAGAGGGATTCGAACCCTCGGAGGAAGTTTCCCCCCTCACTCGCTTAGCAGGCGAGCACCTTCGGCCGCTCGGTCATCTCTCCGTAAGGGCTTACTTTTATATCTTAAAGTAAATCGTAATTATTTTATTTATCTTTAATTCTCTTCAATAATTAAATTTTCCATGGTAGATAATGTATCGCAAAATATTTCTTTTGATGCTTCTATATCTATATTAACCGCTTCAAAAGGCACAAATTGCTCATATAATCCTTTTTGTAATTTGCCTAATTTTGCCTCAAGAACTAGATTTATGGGGAAATTTAATATTACTTTGAACGGTGCTCTACTTAATAAATTTTTTATCTTTTCAGCATATTGTTGCGGTAGCATTGAGAGTATTTGTTCTAATTGTTGGGGAGAATAATCCATTGATAGTCCAAAGCCACCATCATCTGTGTCCATTTTAGAGAAGGAAGTATACAAATCATCTCTGACTTTTGTGATTTCAAATATATCAAAAGTTATAAAGTGCAATGGTACATCAGTTTTTAAACCTGATTTAAGCATTCGAAGGCCAAGATCAGGAACAAAGTCCTTTTTTTCAGGAAATATAATATAATCTGCTCGCAATACTTTTTCAACTTCTTCCCACTTTTTATCTATTTCAACAATATTTAAATCTAAAATAGGTTCAAATTTATCAATATCATAAACAACTATTTTCTTCCCATTACATAAAGCATAACGATTAACTCTAACTTCCGGATGAATACCATAACTATAAACTTGTTCAACGTGATATGATTTTATAATATCTTGAGTGGGGGATTTAGCATCAATTACTGCGATATAATCGCCATCAAAAGTTAGAATATAGTCAGGTATTATATTAATTTTTTTAGACTGAGATCCTATCATTACAAAAGGATGAACTAATAATTTGCTTCTTATAATACCACATTTACCAGATGCAGTATAGCCAAGTCTTTTTAAAATAGGGAAAAGAATTTCTTCCCTAACTGAGTCCTCCTTAAATTCTGGGTCATTAAGTAATTGAAAATTGAAATCACTAAACATAATACTTAAATTCTTAAAGTGTGCTAAAGAAAAGGACGATAGTAGCTAAATCTGTCAATAATCAGAATGGCGGAGGGAGTAGGATTCGAACCCACGGACCTTCCGGTCTGCGGTTTTCAAGACCGCTGCCTTAAACCACTCGGCCATCCCTCCATAACCTATATTTTTTAACACCGCGCCCAGCGATTGTCAAGGAAAGCAAGGCTCCGCACCCGCGCAGGGGCAGGTTTCAAATCTGCCCCTACAGGTGGGGAGATGAATCTCATCTTATTGCCGATTATCAATCACCCGCTGGGCCTTGCCTTCGGTTCGAGGCAGGGTGTTGGGCTCCACCAGTTCCACCCGAGGCGTAATCAGCAATTCGCTTTTTAAGGCCTCGGAAATCCGTTTTTGTAACTGCTTGAGATACTTGAGGTCTTCCTGGAAGAAGCTCTGTTGCACTTCCACCTTAACCAGCATTATATCGCTAAAATCTTTCCGGGTCAGTTCCACCAGGTACTGGGTGCCCACCTCGGGCATGGCCATGAGCACCTTGTCTATCTGCATGGGGAAGATGTTGACTCCCTTAACGATCAGCATATCATCGGTGCGCCCCATAATCCGGGAAAGCCGCCGAAAGCTCCGGCCGCAGGCACAGGGCGCGTCGTCATAGGAGGCCAAGTCACGGGTGCGGTAGCGCAAAAGCGGCATGCCTTGCCGGGTGAGGTTGGTGAAGACCAGCTCGCCCGGCTCCCCCGGCCGCACGGGTTCCAGGGTTTGAGGATCGAGCACTTCAAACAGAAAGGAGTCTTCCCAGACATGCATACCGCTTTGCTCAGGGCATTCAAAGGCCACACCGGGGCCATTCATTTCGGAGAGCCCGTAAGAATTGTAGGCCTTGAGACCATAGGCGACCTCGATGCGCCGCCGCATATCTTCGGAGTGGGGCTCGGCCCCCAGAAACGCCAGCCGCAATGGCAGGTCCCGGGGGTCCAGGCCGTGCGCGGCAAAGGTGTTGAGCAGATACAGGGCATAGCTGGGGATGATGTGGACCGCGGTGGTGTTGAATTGCTGCATCAACTGCAACTGGCGCAGGCTGTTGCCGGCTCCGATGGGAATGGTCAGTGCCCCAAGCCGTTCGGCCCCGTAATGAAAACCCAGCCCCCCGGTAAACAGGCCGTAGCCCATCATATTCTGGAAGACGTCCGTGGCCCGCATGCCGGTCATGTACATGGAGCGAGCCACCAAATCGGCCCAGGTCTCGATATCAGCCCGAGTGTAGTAGATCACCGTGGCCTGGCCCGTGGTCCCGGAAGAGGCGTGGAGCCGCACCATATCAGTCAGGGGCAGGGTCAACATCTCTAAGCCGTGGGCTCGAAGGTCGTTTTTGGTGGTGAAGGGAATTTTGCGGACATCCTCGACGGACTTAAGATCGGCGGCAGCAAAACCCGCCTCCTGCAAGCGCCGGGCATAAAAGGGGCTCTGCGCGGCGCGCTCTACGGTCTGCCGCAGGCGGCTAAACTGTAATTCTTGCAGGGCCGCGGGTTTCAGGGTTTCAAGCTCAGCATTCCAATACACTGCATATCTCCTGGTGGATTAGCCAAATGCAGCCGGCTACCGGATTTTTTATGCGGTTACCGTCCTGCTGTCAAGGGGTGGGGACAATTAAAGTTCTTGGCGTAATGACCGATTTTAAGAAAAAGAACGATCGTAAGGTGGCCACGGGTGGACCGGGTTTTTCTCTATCCCATGCTGTTGATTTTGGGGCTGATAGTCTTCGGCGCCACGGGGGATTTGGTTTCCGCAGGAAGACATGATTTGTTATTTGGCCCTAACGAGTTAGCCCAATCTATTTTTTCTTTGGGTGATATGGTTGATTCCGAAATGGCCTTACAGTCAGCCTTAGCTCGGGAGTACGGAGCTACCAATACTGCCGAGGCGATCCAATTATTATCGGATCGTTATAATGCCGCTAATCCGGTGTCAATAGCGACATCGGATTTATATATTAATATTCCGATCAACAACCATAATCCTCTCGATGGTGTCGTCGTAGGGAGTCGAGTTATGCAAGATTATTATGCACAATTATTTCAATGCCATGGCTGGAGATGACCAGACCGGCCTGCATTGATTTAAGTCTCTCACTTACTTGGGCCTGTTCTTCTGTTATTAATGGCTGTTATGAAAAGTTCAAGGTTCAAAGTTCAAAGTTGAGTGGCGGGCGGGGACGCCCGCCCTACCGGGGTTTCATGGTTTTGAGAGAGCCAACGGCTCATGAGCGACTGCTTTGAATCAATCCCCAAGGCGGTGGCAAACCTCGCTCCGCTTTTTCCTCCCCGCTCTTTCCATGCGGATTAGAATTCTCGTATCTTCACCTGCGGAGACCAGAACAGGTGGACCATGTTGCCGGCTATTTTCTGAAGCATGTGTGCCCCAGGCAGGTCATTCTCAAATTTTGCGCGAGGGTTTCCAATATTTCCCTGGCCAATCGTGACTCTCCTCGGATTTAGCTCTCCAACTACGGGTAAAAAGGGGTTGACGGCCTGGGGTGGATAGGGTACAAGTTCCTAAAAATCCATCCCGCAGGTGCTCGGTTAGATTGATCATGAAACGTGTGATTGCTGCTACGTTGGTCCTTTTGCTGCTGGGTGGCATGGCGGGTTGCGGCCCGGCGCCCATGGTGATTCCGCCCGAATCCTCGACCCCTCCCGCAGAGTCCCCCCGAGCTGAAACTTCGGACCAGGCCAAGCTCAAAGACGGTCTCACCGGGCGGGAGATGTCGGCCTCCGAGGTGGCGGACCTGAGTGACCGCCTCCTGGTGAACGACAATACCCTCAATGATCAGGAGACCATGGCGCGCCTGGAACTCCTGATCCTTAAGAGCATGAAAGGCGCAGACAAGACCCACCGTGCGACCTTGTGGCGCAACCTGGGCATTATCCATTACCATCAGCATAAGTACAAACAGGCCCGCCAGGAGCTGCAAGCCGCCAACGAACTCAACCCCAAAAACGCCCGCACCCATTTTTACCTGGCCTGCCTTTTTGCCCACCAAGGGCAAATTTACGAAAAGCAAGGCAAGCAACGCGTCTCACGGCAACAATTCAAACGCGCCACCATCGAATTGGAGCAGGCCCGTAAGCTTGAGCCCCATAACTCCCTGTACAAACAAGACCCGAAACAAATTATCCAGCATGAGAACGGCAAATGAGAATTGCCTGCCCCTATTGCGGCAATGATACGGATTTCTACGAAGTCGCCGAAGGCGTTACCATCACCACGTTTTACGTGCAAAACGAAGACGGCAGTTTCTCCGCGGTGAGCGATGATTCCGAAATCCAGGGGGAAGTGCGCCTCTTCTGCGGAGAATGTCACAAAGAGCTGCGGGAATACCACGAACACTTTCTCGACATGCTCTTTTAGCCTGGTCACCGTCCTCAAAAAAACTCGACCTTTGTCTCCCCACCCTTGACCATGTCGACCCTTCAACCTCCGGAGTAGATGTCATGCCTGAACTCCCTGAGGTGGAAGTCATCCGCCGGGGTTTGATTCCTCTCTTGGTAGGACGCCAATTTCTGGCCGTCGAGGCGGGAGACAAACGCCTGCGACAGCAGTCCTCCCTGAAGGATCTCCGTCACTGGGTCACAGGCAGGCGTCTGGAAAAACTTCGCCGCCGCGGTAAATATCTTTTGTTTGACCTGGAAGGCGGGGTCACCTTGCTCATTCATCTGGGCATGACCGGCCGTCTCTTGGCTGGAGTCCCCCCCTCCCCTCCTCTGGACCACGTTCACCTGGTATTTCAGGTGGAAGGCGGGCTTAACTTGCTGTACCAGGACGTTCGCCGTTTTGGCCAGGTTCTGGTCTTTCCGCCGGGGGTTACGCCCCCGCCCCTGGCCCAGGTGGGAGCCGAACCCTTTTCCCGGAAGGTGACGCCGGCCTGGCTGCTTAAGCAGGCCCAGGGCCGGTCCCGGCCCATAAAAAACTTTCTCCTGGATGCCCGGGTGGTGGCCGGCATCGGCAATATTTATGCGTGCGAAATTCTCTTTGCGGCACGCTTGCATCCCGCCACCCCGGTGGGCCACTTGACCCTGACGGACTGGGACCGGGTTCTGACCGAGACTCGCCGTATCCTCAAACACGCCATAGCCAAAGGCGGCACCACGGTGTCCGACTATCTCAACAGCCGGGGAGAGTCCGGCCTCTTCCAACTTGAGCTTTTGGTCTATGGCCGGGCCGGTGAGTCGTGCTTGGTTTGCGGGACCGCCATCGCCCGCCTGGTCCAGGCCGGGCGCAGTTCCTTTTTCTGTCCGGTTTGTCAAAAATTTATCGATTAACGTCTACTCGTTTCTGCATTTCTCAACGAACCTCACCATGAGCCAGTAATACTAAGTTGCGCTCATAGAAGTAAGAAAAGCTCACGGTCTGTAGTGGAGTACCCGAGTGTGCGCCCAACCTGAGGGCGGACACATAGGTCCGCCCCTACAAAAACAAAATTACCTGTATGAGCGCAACTTGGTATAAGCCAGTCTTCACCATGGCGGCGGAGTTGCGCATCCGCCCTGATCGATTTCAGTACCATATCGAAATTTATTTTTTCAGTCAAAACTGCGCAGATATAGCAAGGGAATAAACTCGACTTTCCACAAATCTGGGCCTGTATATCATTGCCAAAAGTTTTTTCTTATTAACCCCTCACCCTACCCTCTCCCACAAGGGGAGAGGAGAATTAGAGGAAAAAACTTTTTGGCAAGCGCTATAAAGAATTTTGTGTAACTGACTTTTCGGGGTTAAGAAATTCGGCTGTAATTCTTGCAGTGCCGGTTACAGCAGCGTCGGGACGCGCCGCCGTTGCAACCGGCTGTTAGGTGGTCTCACCGTACCGCGTCAGGATGCAAGCCCTATGAAGCAAACTGGTCACGTGGAGAGCCTCTGAACTGCGCGTGCTTGTGCCTTGGCAGCCTCTTCTGTACGGTCCCTCGGTGGTGCTTTTGTCTCAAGCGAGTTCAAAAGGTTTCTGGAAACTACCGCTATCTCGTCAACAGCCGCCAGGAATGCAGTTTCGTTTACCTTCGATGGTTTGTGGAAGCCGCTCACTTTTCTCACGAATTGTAGCGAGGCTGCGCGAATCTCTTCGTCCGTCACAGGCGGCTCTAAGTTAAAGAGTGTCTTAATGTTTCTACACATAGCATCCTCATTTTGGCCGCCGCGATCAAACAGTGGCTTTTGTGGAGCCACCTCCCAGAGTTTAACCCCCCAAAATGATCCGCTTCTCGAGGCAGCCTTTGCCCGAGAAAATAAGTACTGTTTAAAAATATCCAGTTATAGAGTCAGGAAGACGCTCTCATGATGGTAACGCCATGGGAAAATCGAAAGCTGCGGGCACATTCCACCGCTGGCATGATGTAAGCGACTTTTGATGCCGGGATTAATCAAAGAATCACGGCTATCTTGCCAAACAAGAAACTTATTTAAAATATCAATTAGTTGTAGATATGTTCTGATTAACAGGCAGTCTGGCCGCCAGTCTGTTATTTCTCCATTTCCTTGAGCTTCTGCTCCGCGGCCTTCTGGCGCTTGGCCGCATCCTGGCTGCGTTTCACCCCCTCCTGCAAACGCTCCCCGGTATTTTCCTGGCGCTTTTTGATGTCTTCCAGGGTTTGCCATTGCTCTTGCCGCTTTTGCCTTAACTGTTCATACTGCTCATCCGTTAACTGCTTGGAGCCCTCTTGGGCATAAACGCACCCCGTCAGCCAGAGATTACCAGGCATTGCCAGGACACCTGCCAACCACAGTGCTCCTAATCCCATGAGCTTTTTCATGGCCTTCTCCCTCCCAGACCGGAATATAGTGCGAATCCATCGATCTCGGTTTGCCGCAATTGCTCTTTATTTGAGCGGCAAAGGCGGGATGCGCTTCGCTTTCCCGCCCTACGAGTTATTTTATTTCAGGCCAAGGCTTGCGCGAGCCGCTGCACGAATTCGCGTTCCTGCGCAGCCCGGCCGGCAAAGGTCTCCAGCGCGCTTACGTCCCACTTGAACAGGCCCCACATGGGGATACTGCGCAAAATCCGGTCCACCTCATCATGGGACGCGGCGTCCACGATAAATACCACGGCCCGGTCCCCCAGGGGCACGCCGCCGGCGAGGATTTTTTTCTCAGCTTCCAGCCGCATCAGACTCTCGAACAACGTCAGCACCAGATCTTCCAGACCTTTCAGGGTCTCCTCAGGTGAAGCATACCCGGGCCCTTCCGAAGCGGATACCAGGTAGTGCATGGGAAATCTCCTTGCAGTTTTAATGAGGCTCCAACATCGAAGGCTTGTAAACTTGTTAACCATTTTCTATCAATAGTCAATGGACCATCAGAGGCTTTGATGAGGTGCCCGTGGAGAATTCGAGCTCAAATGCTGCCACAAGTTTTCCTTCGCTTTTTGGAAGGGTATGAGATATATTTAGATGTTTGAGACGAACATCAGGAGGGCAACAGATTATGAAAAATGATATCCATCCCAACTACATTGAAACCACCGTGCGCTGCGCCTGCGGCAGCGAGTTTACCACCGGCTCCACCAAGGATAACATCCGGGTGGAAATCTGCTCCAAGTGCCATCCCTTCTTCACCGGCAAGCAGAAGCTTATGGACACCGCCGGGCGAGTGGAGCGCTTCCGGCGTAAATACGCCCATCTGGAACAGAACAAGGCGGCCGACAAAGCCGAATGAAATCGGACGATCAACACTTGGCCGTCGGGGGCCAGGCGGTGCTGGAGGGCGTGATGATGCGTTCCCCCCACGCTCTGGCCGTGGCAGTGCGCCGTCCCGACGGCTCGGTGATTCTCAAAGACGAGCGGTATTGCTCCCTGGCGGAGCGCTACCCCATGCTCAAGCGCCCCTTCCTCCGGGGTCCCGTCATCCTCATCGAGTCCATGGTCACCGGCGTCAAGGCCCTGACCTTCTCGGCCCAGGCCGCCCTTCAGGAAGAAGACAGCCAGGAGGACGAGCCCCTGGGTTGGGCGAGCATCACCCTCACCCTGGGGGGCGCCTTTTTGATGGCCTTCCTGTTTTTCGGATTTCTGCCCCACTGGTTAAGCGGCAAAGCGGGTTATTTAGTGGGCAGCCCCCTGACCCCGGCGGACTTCACGTTTCATGTCATCGACGGCATCATCAAGGCCGCCTTCCTTGTGCTCTATATCTGGGGTATCTCGTTTTTCCCGGACATCCGCCGGGTGTTCGAGTACCATGGCGCCGAACACAAGTCCATCTGCACCTTTGAATCAGGGGAAGAACTGACGGTGGCGCACGCCCGGCGTCACCCCACCGCTCATGCCCGCTGCGGCACCTCCTTTATCCTGGTGGTGCTCCTGGTGAGCATCCTGATCTTCACCTTTTTCTTTCCCTTGTTTCCGGCCCTCACCCAACGCGGCCTTGCCAACAATCTCCTTCAGGTCCTCATCAAGGTGGGGCTTATGTTCCCCATCGCAGCGCTGTCATATGAGATCATCCGCTGGGGCGGCAAACACTCTGATTCACTCCTGGCGAGAGTCCTCCTCTGGCCCGGCCTGGTCACCCAGCGCCTCACGGCCCTGGAACCCGACGACTCCCAACTGGAAGTGGCCCTGGAGGCCTTGAAAGCTGTCCTGGCCCGGGAGGAACATCCCATGCCCGAAGGCGAGTTGGCCGGCGATACCCTCACCTGTGCCGAATGCCGGCATTAATAAATAGTGAGCGGTAAGCAGTGAGCAGTGAGCAGTAAAGTGCGGCCGGTCAGGTAATCGCGTTATTTACCGATGCCCCCTTACCAAAAACCAAAAACTAAAAACCAAAAACTATATATCGGCGCCGCGGGCTGGGATTATGCGGACTGGCGGGGAGTAGTCTACCCCCCAGGGCTTAAGGGCGCGGACCGCCTCACCTTCCTTGCCGGTCTCTTTGGCGCTGTGGAGATCAACGTCACTTTCTACCGGCCCATTGCGCCCGACTATGCCCGGCGTTGGCTGTCCGCAGTGGCGGATTCCCCGGATTTCCGCTTCACCGCCAAGGTCTGGCAGGTCTTTACCCACGAACGGCGGCTGCCGGGGGCCGAACTGGCCCAGTTCCAAGAGGGGCTGGCGCCGCTTTTGGATGGAGGCAAGCTAGGGGTGCTTCTGGCCCAATTCCCCTATTCTTTCCATAATACCGAAGACAATCGCCGCTATCTCCTGGAACTCAAGGACGCGTTTCGGGATTTTCCTCTGGCTGTGGAGGTGCGGCACCGCTCCTGGCAGCAGCGGGCGGTGCGGGACTTCTTACAGACCGCGGGCCTGGATTTCTGCAACATCGACCAACCCCTGGTCTCCTACCCCATGGGAGCTACCAGCTGGGTCACCGGCGCTCGCGGGTATCTGCGCTGCCATGGCCGGCACAAAGAGGCCTGGTTTGAATTCGGGGATGACCGCCAGGCCCGCTACGACTATCTCTACTCCCCCGAAGAACTGGAAGACCTGGCGTCCCGCACCCGGGAACTCATGGAGAAAGCCCGGGAGACCTATGTCATCTTCAATAACCACCCCGCGGGCCAGGCCGTGGCCAACGCCCTGGAACTGGAACATCGGCTCGCACCGGGGCAGGCCTTGCAAGTTCCTGAACAACTGCTTGCCGCCTTTCCGCGGCTTACCGGCCTCAAGCCTCAAGTAGAGACTCCACCCTGCAAGCGCTGACGGAATAGGCGGGATAGGTTCGCCGCTGACGATGTTACATTGAAAAGGAAGCGCCCCCGAAGTGTGGGGGCGTTTCTGCGTTGCATGGCAATACAAACAACAGAGAAATTGAAGCGTTTGATTAGTTTTTCCAGCGTTGCCGGAACAGCATCGCCACCAGACCGGAGCCGAATAAAATAGCCGTTACGGGCACTGGAACTGCGGCAATGTTATCCACCCCTAAAGAAGCTGCGATCGCGGGACCCGGGAAACCGGGGTCAGAGCTATGGTACAGGCGCATTACCGTTGCATGCGTTAATGCCGTAGTAACATCGCCCAGCGCCGCGCTTAGATCGGCAGGACTGATGGGAAAGAGCACCGATATCCAACCGCTCCCGGGAGGGACTATGACTGCCTCCGTCGAAAAAGCGATATTTTCAGGCGGCCCAACCGTGGGGTCTTCAAACAACAGCCGGAGAGCGAGTTCTGTACTTCCCAGGTTATTGACAGCCATCGTAATAAGATCGATCCCTGCGGCGATAAAGTCACCCGTCCACTGGCTTGCGTTAATGACGGTCAATCTACTGCCCGCTCCACCGCCGCCAATGGCCGTAAGCAGTAGATAGTGGTCGCCGGCCCCCGCGGGACCACCCGTAGCTACATTAACCGGCGGCGCCGGGTGTGGAGCGCCCAGTAAGCCAACCACCCAGTTCTGAGTGGTGCCGTCTTCAAAGTTATCCACCTGCCCTAAGGTCACCCCCGAGGCCGGCGGCGCCTGAAATAAGATTATCAAAAGAATAGCCCACAGCATCACACGTAAGGATCTCATGGTTTTCTTCCCTTCTCTGTATGACCGAAATCAAGCACCTGGCCAATGGACTGCCCCGAATTGCTGTCTGGAACTAATTTTTTACCCTTTAACCTCCCAACAGACCTTGGGGCGGATTTCAAACCAGCACCCTAAACCATTTTTCCAAAATATATAGCTTTAAATTTTATTGTAAAGATTTATTAATAAAAGAAGTTTGACGCCAGGCTGATTATTGGCAGGACCAGGAGTTCGTAATAGGTTGGCAGGCAGATAATGACTGGCCGTTTATGACTATCTATATCTATACCGGCGAAGAGGAAGCGCCACTTCCCTGTGGCACCTTTTTGTCGAAGAGGACGGTTAGGCAGACCGCCGCCGCCAGGCGACGAGAGCGCCAAGACCCGTCAGGACCAAGGGCAGGGTGGCCGGCACGGGAATGGCAGAAACCATGAAATAGGCCGCGCCAGGGCCTGCAATTTGATAGGGCTCGATGGTAAGAGAATGATTTCCAGCCGCCAGGAAGAAAAAGCCGCGACTCAGATCGGGGTCCAATAATGCTACTACCGGATCGTCCGTTCCAGAGTCGTTCCCGGTATTAGCCACTGCCGTAGTTCCTCCGATAAAGAGGCCAAAATCGAAAACGTTGAAGGCGTCACCCTCTAGGAAAGCATCTACGACAGTGAGGAAGGTCGGCGCCAGCGAGCTAAAAGTCCAGGCCGGGGCGGGAGCATTTTGCGAGTTGCCGCTGATGCTCGGGATAACAAAATCCCCTAACGGATCATCGGGGAAAGCGCCCTGCGCCTGAACTCCCACAGCCGTAAAACTAAATTCATACCACAAGGGATCATTTACGGTAATGGGGTCAGCTTGGGCCGCCGCCACAAATCCCATCACCACCAGAAGCATGGAAATCAACGCAATCTTTTTCATTCGTTCCTCCTGGTAAATTGTTGTCAGCCATTCTTTTCTCTGCCTCCACCCTGCCGCACCTGTTCAGTTCCGGATTACCCCCCTTTCGGTGATAGATGGGAACCTTGCAAGAGTTCCAGGGAATTATTATCTGGGTGCTTTCGTTCCTCCCTTGAACCCTTTTCAAGGTTAGGCGGACCAACCCGGCCTCCCCTTCCGATCTCTTTTGGATAGTATTAAATAATTTAGTTTTTAATTAATATATTTAATTTATCATATTTGTAAAGTATTTTATATCTTCATTTATTTATTTAATTAATTTCTTCCCAGGGATCGTTGCCAGGATCAACAGAAGATGGTGCGAGCCTAAGATGATCGGCCGGAGAAATGGACTTCGGCCGTCTATCAGATCGTGGTGGCGGGGGTTATCCTTAAAACACCAGCGCCCCGAAGCCCCGGGTCAGCATCCCCAGGATCAGAGCCAGGATGAGCGACAGGCCTGCGGCTGTGGCTGCGCCCTTCCAGCCCAGTTCCCGGCTCATGGCCGCGATGGTGGAGGCGCAGGGGACATAGAACAGCACAAAGATGGTGAAGGTGAGGAGTTGGGTCAGGGTCAGGACCGTGGTGATCTGGGGGGTGCCCAGGGCCTCGGTGAGCATCACCAGGGATAGCTCTTTGCGCATGATCCCGAAGATCAGCGTGGTACCCACCGCTGGGGGCAGGCCCAGAATATAGGTGAAAGGGCGGCAGAGGTCGTTGACGTAGACCTCCAGGTGATAAAATTGCAGGAGGCTCAGGACCAGACTCCCCACAATCAGGATGGGCCAGGCCACCACGATGAATTCCTTCAGGCTGTGCCAGGACTTGCGGGCCACATTCTTAACGGTGGGGAACCGGTACTCGGGTATCTCCATCAAAAGACCCGGGGAAACCTCGGGCAGAATCCAGGTGGAGACTTTTCCCAGCAGGGCAATGATCACCAGATTGAGAAAATAGACCCCCAAGGCCCAGAACGGCCCCAGGGCATAGGCCACCAGGGCGAAGATGATCACCGAACGGGCCGAACAGGGGACCAGCACCGCCAGCATGGAGACCACCAGGCGGTCCCGGGGGCTCTCCAGGATGCGGGTGGCCATCACCGCGGGGACGCTGCAGCCATACCCCAGGATGAAAGGAATGATGGACTTGCCGTGGAGTCCCAAAAAATGCATGAGGTTATCCATCAGGAAGGCTACCCGGGGCAAATAGCCGCTATCCTCCAGCAGGGCCAACCCGATGAGGAACGGCAAGAGGTACGGCAGCACGATGGCCACCCCGCCGAAGATGCCCATGAGCAGGCCCTCAACGACGCTATAGGTCAGCGTGTTGACCCCCAGCCAAACTTTGCACAATTCCTGGGCCGCGGTTAAATAGCCCAGAAAGAATCCTTCAACATGTTGCCCCACCTTGAAGACCACCATGAAGAAGCCGGCCAGGATCGCCACCAGGAGGACATAACCCCAGAACCTGTCGGTGGCAATCTTGTCCAGGCGCTCTCGCCAGCCGGCCTTTTCCGCCGGTTTGACCTTCGCCACCTGCTCGAAAAGGTTGACGCTCAGGGCATGGCGCTCTGAGGAGATGACGGTTTCCGGGGGTCGGCCGTGGGACTGGGCCAGGATTTTTTGGCTATTTTTTACCCAGTGGACCGCTTCTTGATCCCGGCGCCCGATTTCCTCGATGACATAGGGATCATCCTCCAGGGCCTTGACCAGCATGAAGCGCCAGGGCAACCTCATTTCTTGCGAAAATTTGAAATCCAACTGAACCGCCAGGGAGTCGATCTCTTCTTCCACGTCGCGACTAAACTGGATCTGGGCGGGCAGCACCCCAGCCCGGCCCGCAATGACCGCGGCGTGCAATAGATCGGTGAGGCCCCGGCCCGCCGCGGCCACAGTGGTCACCACCGGCACCCCCAACAGCCCGGAGAGTTTGGCCGCGTCGATCACGATGCCCTTGCGCGCGGCCTCATCCATCATATTCAGGGCCAGCACCAAGGGACGTTCCAGGCTCATCAGCTCTAAAGTGAGTTCCAGACTGCGACTCAAGAGCGACGCGTCGATCACGTTGATAATGACATCGGATTTGCCCGCCAGGAGATAGTTCCGGGATTCCCGTTCCGCGGGGTCGATGGAGGTAAGGGAATAGACCCCGGGCAGATCGACGCAGGTGAGCGCCTCCCCTTCGAACACCACCTGGCTGACGGTGTACTTCACCGTTGTGCCGGGAAAATTGGAAACCGCGGCCTTATAACCGCTGAAGTAATTAAAAATGGTGCTCTTGCCGCAATTGGGTTGGCCGATGAGAGATATAATCATGCGTAACGCCTAAGGCGACTCCTTGAACAAGAATCGAAAGTCATGAACTTTTTTATTTATCATTACTGAGACTCAATTGCAATTTTATCATATCAATTTCGTCACCTGGACTTCAAACTCATCTACCGCTTAGCCTAAAGCAAAGCCGGGATGGCAGGTCCAGCCACCTTAATAGCTTGACACTTGGCCAGATTTTTATATATTAATTTATTTTGGATGTGTGAATAAACTGCATATGAACGCTATGAAATCCCGAAGCTTGCAAATAGGCCTCAAGGGCATCCCCGACATCGGCAAAGAGGTCGCCATCGACCTGGGACCGGAGTGGTTTGCCCGCTGGCGCGGCGAGGACCCCGGCCTGGAATTTGCCGACGCCCATATCACCGGTACGGTGAGCCTCTCGAAACACGGTAATGATGTTCTGGTGCGCGGGCAGCTTGAAGGCACCCTGGACCTGGCCTGCAGCCGCTGTCTTGCGCCCTTTAGCCATCCGGTGGCCGCCGAGTTCGACCTCCTCTTGGCGCCATCCCCCGAAACCGCGGCCGCGGCAGACGAGGAATTGAGCCCCGCCGACCTGGACATGGACTATTATACCGGAGAAGTGGTGGACCTGGAAAGCATTCTGAGAGAACAGATTATTCTCATGATCCCCTTCAAGCCCCTGTGTGACGAAGTCTGTAAAGGCTTGTGCCCTCAGTGCGGGGCCAACCTCAACCGCGAAAGCTGCCACTGCCGGCCTGAAGCCGTTAATTCCCCCTTTGCCGACCTGGCAAAGTTGAAAATTTAAGGAGAACGCCCGTGCCTTTACCAAAAAGAAGAACATCCGTATCCAAGAAGAATAGCCGCCGCTCCCATGACCACCTGACGCCGCCGCAGTTGTCCACCTGCCCCAAGTGCAATGAGCCCCGGCTGCCCCACCATGCCTGCCCCAGTTGTGGCTTTTACAAGGGCCGGCTCGTGATCCCGAAAGCGGCGGAGTAGGTCACCATGGATTATCTGCTCAGCGAAGAGCAGCAGATGCTCCAGGATTTGGCCCGCCAGATCTCTTATGAACGCATCAAGCCGATCCGGGCCCAACTGGACGAAGAAGAGACCTTTCCCTGGGACATTATGGCCGACCTGGCCCAGGCCGACCTGTGCGGCACCATCATTCCCGAAGAGTATGGTGGGCTGGGGTTGGGATGCATGGAGAACTGCCTGGTTTTAGAGGCCCTGGCCGAGGGCTGTGTCGGGGTGGCCACCACGTATGCCGCGAGCTTTCTGGGGGCATATCCCCTCCTGCTCTATGGCACCGAGGCCCAGAAGCACCGGTATCTGCCGGCCATGGCCCGGGGTGAGTCCCTGGCCGCGTTTGCCCTGACCGAACCCCAAGCGGGCTCAGATGCCGGGGCTATTGCCACCACCGCAGTAAAAGACGGCGATTTTTTCGTCTTAAACGGCACCAAGCAGTGGATCACCAACGCCGGGGAAGCCGAATTCAACACCATCATCGCCCTCACCGACCGGTCCAAAGGGGCCCGGGGCGCTTCGGCCTTCCTGGTGGAGAAAAATGACCCGGGCATCTCTTTCGGCAAGAAAGAGAAGAAGATGGGCATCCGGGCATCCGTCACCCGGGAGATCATCCTGGAGGACTGCCGCATCCCCGCGGACCGGCTCCTGGGCAAACCCGGCCTGGGCTTCATCATCACCATGAAGACCCTGGACCTGGCCCGCCCCGGCGCGGGCGCCCTGGCCGTGGGCCTGGCCCAAAGCGCCCTGGATGAAGCCGCCAGCTTTGCCAAGGAGCGCCACCAGTTCGGCGCCCCCATCTTTTCCTTCCAGGCGGTGCAACACCTCCTGGCCGACATGGCCACCCAGATCGAAGCGGCCCGAGCCCTGACATACGCCGTAGCCCGGCACATCGATTCCAAACCCAAAGATTACTCCAAGCACGGCGCCATGGCTAAACTCTTCGCCACGGATATGGCCATGAAAGCCACCGTGGACGCGGTCCAGGTCATGGGCGGCCACGGCTACATGCGGGAGTATCCCGTGGAAAAGATGATGCGGGACGCCAAGATCCTCCAGATCTACGAGGGCACCAACCAGATCATGAGGAACGTCATCGGGTTGGCGTTGAATAAGGAATATTCGAGGAAGAAATAGCCGGAGAAGAGTGGCCAGTGGTCAGTGATCAGTGGCCAGTGTAAGTCTCCATTTACTGGCTGTTTGCACCTGTCGTTGGCCCTAAGTCACTGGGCTCCCAGCGAGAAAATTGGTTTACCAGTTTCACCCAGGCAATGATCAAGACCGAGGGGAATCTAAAACCTCCCAAGCGTAAATTAGAAATCAGATGCAGGGTGGGCACGGTCCACCATTTCCTTTTCTTTCTGACCACTGGCCACTGACCACTGACCACTATGAATATCATCGTCTGTATAAAGCAAGTACCCGACACCCAGGAAGTGCGCCTGGACCCCGTGACCCACACCCTGAAACGGGAGGGCATCGCGGCCATCATCAACCCCTTTGACCTCTATGCCCTGGAAGAGGGGTTAAGGGTCAAAGATGCCCAGGGGGGCACGGTGACGGTCATCACCATGGGTCCGCCCCAGGCCGAGGCCGCGCTGCGGGAGGCGTTGGGTTATGGCGCCGACGCCGCGGTGCTTTTGAGCGACAGGGCCTTTGCCGGGGCCGATACCTGGGCCACGGCGCTCACGTTGGCCAAGGCGGTGGACAAGCTGGGTGGCGCTGACCTGATTTTTTGCGGCAAACAGGCTATTGACGGGGACACTGCCCAGGTAGGTCCCATGCTGGCCACCATCCTGGATATTCCTTACGTCGCCTGGGCCCGGAAATTGACTTTCACCGACGGAAATCTCACGGTGGAACGCCTCCTGGACCACGGCTATGACGCGGTGGCAGCCGATCTCCCGGCCCTGATCACCGTGGTCAAGGAGATCAACGAACCCCGAGTGCCATCCTTCAAAGCCAAACTCAAGGCTAAAAAAGCAGCCATCCCAGTTTGGGGTATCAACGATCTTGGCCTGGAAGCCGGTGAGATCGGTCTGAGCGGCTCCTTCACCCAAGTGGTGAAGGTCTTTCCGCCGCCCTCCCGGGGCACCCCGGAGATCTGGACCGGGGCGGCTGAGGAACTGGCGGACCGGTTGTGGCAGCGGCTGAAGGCGCAGGGCAAAGCTTTATAATTTTCATCCGGAAACTCCCTATAACTCCCCCCTTTGGAAAAGGGGGGCTGGGGGGGATTTTGTTGGCCCTGATAAATCCCCCTAAATCCCCCTTTTACAAAGGGGGACTTTATGAACCGCTTCCAGCCTGCGCATTCCCGGATGAACACTAATTTAGGACATTGGCGGCCACGGGCCGCCCTATGACAGTGGTCCAGGGATGGCCTTACAAGAAGAATTTGAAAAAACCGGGGAATACTTCTTCAGATGGAGAAGCTATCTACCGTTAATCATGGCCGTTTTTTTTATCCTGGCCCTGGCCGGTTATCGCACCCCCTTTGAAAACCCTGGCCTAAACCTGGCCTGGGATAGTTTCTGTCTGGCAGTGGCGCTTTTAGGCGAGGGCATTCGGTTCTTTACGGTGGGATATGTCCCCCGGGGCACTTCAGGCCGCAATACTAAAGGGCAAGTGGCCGAAACGCTGAACACCACGGGCATGTATGCGGTGGTGCGGAACCCCCTTTATTTGGGCAATTTTATCATCTGGTTCGGATTGTCCCTGTTTATGAAGTTGTGGTGGTTCACGGCGCTGATCAGCTTATTTTTCCTGGTATTTTACGAACGGATCATCTTTACGGAAGAACGCTTTTTGCGGGAAAAATTTGGGGACGAATTTTTGCAGTGGGCCGAGAAGACCCCGGTCATTATTCCCAATTTCAAGAATTGGCGGCCGCCGTCCCTGCCCTTTTCGTGGAAATCGGCCATCGTCCGGGAATACGGCTCCTTTTACGCCGTCATAGCCACCTTTACGGTGTTGGAACTGCTAGGCGGGTTGTTTGGTTACGGCAGATTTTCCATAGATGCCATCTGGATAAAGGTTTTTATAAGCAGTACGATTTTTTATCTTACGGTAAGATTTCTGAAGAAAAAAACCAAAGTGTTTGCCACGACGGGCAGGTAACTTGAGTCCGGGAGTCTTTGCTGATTGCTGACTGCTAAAACATGAGCTTAATCCTTTACTCCGAAAAATGTATCGCCTGCGGCAACTGCATCGAAGCCTGCCCCTTCGGGGTCTTACGGCTGGAAGGCGACACCCTCATCATTGGCGAGGGCTGCACCCTGTGCGGCGCCTGTGTCGAGGTCTGCGAGGTAGAAGCCCTGGCCCTGCCCGAGACCGAGGGTGAATCAATCCGGCCCGCGGTGCCGCCTGACGGCATTTGGGTCTTTGCGGAACAACGGGCCGGCGCCCTGGCCCCGGTGACTGCTGAACTCCTGGGAGAAGCCCGGCGGCTGGCCGAACCTTTGGGCGTTAAGGTGGCCGCGGTCCTCTTGGGACATCAGGTTGCCGACCTGGGCGAGAATCTGCTCGCGGCCGGGGCGGATAAGGTCTACGTAGCAGAGCACCCGCGGCTCCAAGATTTCCTGGAAGAGACCTATGCCGCGGCCTTGACTGAACTAGCCCGGAAATTTAAACCAGAGATTATCCTGGCTGGCGCCACCTATCTAGGGCGGGCCTTTATCCCCCAGGTGGCCGCAAGCCTAAAGACCGGCCTCACCGCGGATTGCACCGCCTTTGCCATCGACCCGGAAAAACGTTTGCTGCTTCAGACCCGCCCGGCCTTCGGCGGCAATATCATGGCCACCATCATCACTCCCAGGACGTTTCCCCAAATGGCCACGGCTCGGCCAGGGGTTTTCAAGCCGGTCACGCCCTCAGCCAACCCTGCCGGGGAAGTGATCCGGGTGGAGTTGGCCACCATGGACGCCCCGCGCCGCAGCCGTTTTGTGGCGACGGTGGCGGAAATCAAGGAGCGCATCCCGCTTTCTGTCGCCGAGGTCATCGTGGCCGGGGGCCGCGGCCTGAAAGACGGCAAGAATTTCAAGCTCCTGGAGGAGCTCGCGGACTTGCTGGGTGGGGCGGTGGGCGCCACCCGGGGCGCGGTGGATGCCGGCTGGATTCCTTATGCCCACCAGATCGGCCAGACCGGCAAGACCGTCTCCCCCAAACTATACTTTGCCATAGGCTTGAGCGGCGCCAGCCAGCATGTGGTGGGGATGCAATCCGCCGACGTCATTGTGGCTATCAACAAAGACCCCCAGGCGCCCATTTTTCAAGTCGCCGATGTGGGCCTGGTTGGGGACCTGTTTGAGATTGTCCCGGCCCTGATCCAAGCGATCAAGAAAGATCGGGGCTGAGATAATTCTAAAGGGGGGATGCGCTTCGCTTTCCCACCCTACGTGTTACTCTTAAATAGGTGATGACCCGGATCGGAAATGCATTTAGTGAAAAAAAGTATAAGAAACCCCTTTCAATTTCGGCAAATTCGATTTATGTAATTAACGCAGCAGACTCATGAGTTCAGAGGCTGGGGGAGTGTCGTGCGCCAAGCCTAAAATGGCGGCAAACGCAAGTGCCCGACCAGACGATAATATGAATGATACCAATCGTATAGCCTTAGTGACCGGCGCTGCCCGCGGGATCGGCCGGGCCATTGCCCTGGCCCTGGCGCAACCGGGCCTGACCATCTATCTTAATGATGTGGTCCTGGGGGAAGAAGCCGCCAGGACGCAACAAGAGGTGGAGACCAAGGGGTCGACGGCCCGTTTGGTGGAATTTAATGTGGCCGAGGCCGCGGCAGTCAACCAGGGCATTGATCATATTTTGAAAGAAAGCGGCCGCATCGATATCTTGGTGAACAATGCCGGCATCACCCGGGACAATCTCATTATGCGCATGAAGGAAACCGAATGGGATGCTGTTCTGGGGGTCAATCTCAAGGGCGCCTTTAATTGCATCCGGGCCGTGAGCAAGCCCATGGTCAAACAGCGGAGCGGGCGCATCATCAATATCAGTTCGGTAGTGGGCGCCATGGGGAACGCCGGCCAGGCCAATTATGTGGCATCCAAGGCCGGCCTGATCGGGCTCACCAAGACGGTGGCCCGGGAACTGGCTTCCCGGAACATCACGGTCAACGCCGTGGCCCCGGGCTTTATCCAAACAGAAATGACCGAGGCCTTGCCGGAGGGCACCAAGCAGCTGATGATGACCCAAATCCCTTTGGGTCGCTTTGGCACCGCAGAAGAGGTAGCCCAAGCAGTGGCTTTCCTGGCTTCCGATGCCGCAGCCTATATCACCGGTCAGGTGATTCATGTCAACGGCGGAATGTTGATGGTTTAAGAAAAGAGGAGGTTTTTGAACAATGGGAGCAATTGAAGAAAAGGTAATCGACATCATCGTAGACAAATTGGGGGTGGACCGCGCCGAAGTCACACCCGAAGCCGTATTTGTCGATGACCTGGGAGCCGATTCCCTGGACCTGGTGGAATTGATCATGGCCATGGAAGAAGAATTCGGTATGGAGATCGCTGATGAGGACGCGGAAAAGCTAAGGACCGTTCAGGATGTCATCACCTTCGTCTCCGCCCGGGCCGCCTGAGCCGGAAATCATCACCATTGGCTGCGATCACGCCGGCCATGGTTTGAAACGGGACATCCTTAAGTTTTTACATGAACTCAAGGTGCCCTATGTGGATATTGGCTGCGCCAGTCCGGATGAATCCGTACATTATCCGCTGTACGGCAAAAAAGTAGTCGAAGCACTGTTGGCGCGGCAAAAAGCGCGGGGTATACTTATATGTGGGACCGGCATCGGCATGAGCATCATGGCCAACCGGTTCCCGGGCATCCGAGCCGCCCTCTGTCACGACATCTTTAGCGCTATCATGTGCCGACGCCACAATGACGCCAATCTGCTGGTAATGGGAGGGCGGGTCATTGGCCCGGATCTGGGTAAAGAAATCGTTCGGGCCTGGCTCACAACCCCCTTTGACGGCGGCCGTCACCAGGAGCGTTTGGAACTGTTGGAACGGTTGGCCCAAGCAGCTTCTTAGGAGTGTTTTACCGGATGGATGAACTGGCCCGTACTGACCCCGAGATATTTGCTGTCATCGAGCGTGAACGCCAGCGCCAACTGACCAAGTTGGAGATGATTGCCTCCGAAAACTTCGTCAGTAATGCTGTGCTTCAGGCCCAGGGGTCCATCCTGACTCATAAATACGCTGAAGGGTATCCGGGCCGTCGTTTTTACGGCGGCTGCGAATACGTGGATACCGCGGAAAACCTGGCTTTATGCCGGGTCAAGGAGCTCTTCGGGGTTGCTTACGCCAATGTGCAGCCCCATTCCGGCTCCCAGGCCAATATGGCCGTCTATTTTTCCTTCCTTAAACCCGGTGATACCATCCTGGGCATGGATTTGTCCCATGGCGGCCATTTGAGCCACGGCGCCTCGGTTAATTTTTCCGGCCGCCTGTTCAAGGCCGTGACCTACGGGGTGGATCGCCAAACCGAAGTAGTCGACTTTGCCAAGGTGGCCGAATTGGCCCGGCAACACCTCCCCAAGATGATTATCGCCGGGGCCAGCGCTTATCCTCGGATTCTTGACTTCGACCGCTTTGCCGAAATTGCCCGGGAAGTAGGGGCGTATCTCCTGGTGGATATGGCCCATATTGCCGGGTTGATCGCTTCGGGCCTCCACCCTAGTCCCGTGGGTTCGGCGGATTTTATCACCTCCACCACCCACAAGACCTTGCGCGGGCCTCGGGGCGGCCTGATCCTGGCCCAACCCCAGTATGGCAAGGCCCTTGACAGCCAGATCTTTCCGGGCATTCAGGGCGGCCCCCTCATGCACATTATCGCCGCCAAGGCAGTAGCCTTCAAGGAAGCCCTGGCCCCTTCATTCCGGCGTTACCAGGAGCAGATCGTGGCCAATGCCCGGACTCTGGCCCGGGAGTTCATCAAGCGTGGCTACCGCCTGGTGGCCGGCGGCACCGACACCCATCTCATCCTGATGGATCTGACGCCCACCGGCCTTACGGGCCGGGAGGCCGAAGAAGCCCTGGATCTTGCCGGCATTACGGTTAACAAGAATACCATTCCCTTCGATCAGCGGCCTCCCACCATTACCAGCGGCATCCGCCTCGGCACCCCGGCCTTGACTACCCGGGGCATGAAGGAACCCGAGATGGAGATCATTGCGGAACTGATTCACCAGGCGCTGTCTGCGCCCAAGGACATGGCCCGTCTCCAGAATTTGGATGGCCAGGTCAAGGAACTTTGCCGGAGTTTCCCTCGCCTTTTTGCCGAGGAATGGCTGATGGACCGTCCGGCCCGCTCCTGCGCCGTCCGGGGTTGATCTTGGGCTGAGTTTTTTCCGGAACCGGCCACTCTCCCACAGACCTTCTTATTCCTCGTTCCCAAGCTCCTGCTGGGAACGCAATTTTTAGTCCAAGCTCTGCTTGGGCACCTTGGCTTGGCAGCACAGGTTTTCAGCCTGTGCACTTATCCGTTTGGCCCACCCAGCCTCCGCCCAATCTTCTTCCCTCTTCTTGCCCCATAAATTTCGCTCTTTACTGCGCTGCATTTTTTATGAGAAGATAGGGCATGCGCTGTCCTTATTGCCATAGCACCAACAACAAGGTCATAGATTCCCGTCCCAGCCGGGAGGCCAACGCCATCCGGCGGCGGCGGGAGTGCCTCCACTGCCTGCGGCGCTTCACCACCTATGAACAGGTGGAGGAGACCATGCCCTTGGTGGTCAAGAAAGACGGCCGCCGGGAACCCTTTCAGCGCTCCAAGCTCTACGAGGGCATTACCAAGGCCTGCGAAAAGCGCCCGGTTTCCATCGACGCCATCGAAAATTTCCTGGACAGCCTGGAACGGGAAATGCTGGAGAGCGGCGAGCGGGAGATTGCCTCAACCTGGGTCGGCGAACGGGTGATGGCTCAACTGCGCCAGTGGGATGAAGTGGCCTATGTCCGCTTTGCCTCGGTGTACCGTCACTTCACCGACGCCACCGACTTTATGGACGAGATTCGCCGTCTCCTGGAGAGCCGCAAGGAAGAAAAGGAGAAGAAGTGATTCACGGGGATCTTTAACGCCTCGTTCCCAAGCTAACGTCTCGTTCCCAAGTTGCACTTGGGAACGCAATTAATAGTCCAAGCTCTGCTTGGACACCATACGCATTGAAACCCGGAGCCTTGCCGATGGACGACACGAGGTACCAGCGCGGCTGGGAAAAACTCAAAGAAATCGACGGCGAGGCCGGAGAACGTGTCATTGCCAGTCTCCAAGACATTGCTCCGGACCTGGCCCGCTATACCATTGAATTCCCCTTCGGTGATATCTATTCCCGTCCCGGGCTGGATCTCAAGTCCCGGGAAATTGCCACAGTGGCCGCGCTCACCGCTATGGGCAACGCCGCCCCGCAATTAAAAGTTCATATCCATGCCGCCCTCAATGTCGGCTGCACCCGCACGGAGATCGTCGAAGTTATCATGCAAATGGCGGTCTACGCCGGTTTCCCCGCCGCGCTCAACGGCATGTTTACCGCCCGGGAAGTCTTCCAGGAGCGGGACCGGAATGCACAACCTTGACCCCTGAGACCTCCTATATGAAACTGGCCCTGCGCCTGGCCGCGAAAGGCGCGGGTTGGGTCAGTCCCAACCCCATGGTGGGCGCGGTGGTGGTCAAAGACGGCCGGGTCGTGGGCAAAGGGTATCATCGCCGGGCCGGTCTGCCCCACGCCGAGGTCGAAGCCTTACGAACTGCGGGCGAGGCCGCCCGGGGAGCGGACCTGTATGTAACGCTAGAGCCCTGCAACCATCAAGGCCGCACTCCCCCATGCACCCAGGCCATTCTGGCCGCGGGAGTGCGCCGGGTCATCATCGCGGCTCGTGACCCCAACCCGCAGGTCACCGGCGGCGGGGGCGAGTTTCTGACTGAGCAGGGCGTGGACGTAACCGTGGGGGTGCTTGAAGCCGAGGCCCGGCAGTTAAACGAAGCCTGGTTTCACTGGGTGAAGACCGGCCATCCATGGGTTATTGCCAAGGCGGCCTGCTCCCTGGACGGCAAGATCGCCACCGCAACCGGTGAATCCCAGTGGCTCACCGGCGAGACCGCCCGGGCTTTCGGACATCGCCTGCGCCATCAAGTGGACGCCATCCTCGTCGGGGTCGGCACGGTGCTGGCTGACAACCCCCAACTCACCGCCCGGCTGCCCCGCGGCCGTAGCCGGGACCCGATCCGCATTGTCCTGGACAGCCGCCTGCGCCTGCCCCTCGACGCCAAACTTGTCACCCTAAATTCCCCGGCCCCCACCTGGGTGGCTACCACCAGCCAGGCGCCCCTGGATACAGTCCGCGCCCTAGAAGACCATGGGGTTCAAATCCTGGTGCTGCCCGCCGACGGCGGTCGGGTATCTCTGACGGCGTTGCTGCAAATATTGGGAGAGCGCCAGGTCCAGAGCGTGTTGGTGGAGGGCGGAGCCGAGACCCTGGGCGCCTTTTTCGACCAAAGACTGGTGCATCAGTTTAATTTTTTTTATGCTCCCAAGATTCTCGGAGGCGTGAAAGCTCCGGGCATGGTGGCGGGCCAGGGCGTCACCCACCTGGGAGAGGCCCATATCGCCAGGAATCTCAGCATCCGCCACCTGGGCGTCGACCTGCTGGTGTCGGGATATTTGTGAAATGGAATTATATATCCGGAAGGAAAACCATCAGAGATCAAGCCGGTAGGCAATGGGTCCGTGTTCGCCGTCAAATTCCGGAGCCCGCCTAAACCCCAATTTTTCATAGAGGTGTTGGGCGGCCGCCATAAAAGTCCCCGTATACAAGAAGACGGTTCTGATCTTAAGCTCCCTGGCCCGCCGCAGGCAGGCCTTAGTCAAGAGAGCCCCGTAACCTTTGCCCCGGCTGCCCGGACGCACCGCCAGGAACCGGATAGCTCCAGCCCCGGCAGGCCAATGGCCCTGATGAGCCTGGCTGGCATCGGGATAGAAGGTGACTGCCCCCGCAATCCGCCCGCCAATCTCCGCCACCAAGACGATGCCCCCGGGAGCATGCAGAGCCTCGCTGACATTGCGCATCCATCTTTTCCAGATCGCTTCGGGCATAAAGCTCTGGAATTCCTGGTACGCCGTCTTCACCAGGGTTTCGATCTCTGCCAGTTCCTCTGGCCTGGCTTCCCGGATCGCAATGTCCTGCGCCATATTACGCCATATCCTTATAAAAGTGATCAGTGATCAGTGATCAGTAAAAACTTGGGCAAAAGTAGGGGAGTCACAACACAGGCTGGAAAGCCTGTGCCACCATTACTCTTCCTGTTTTCGGTGAGCCGTAACGCGCCGAACCGCTTTTACTTTGCCCGCAGAGGCGCTTTGAGGGCCGCGATAAAGTCGCCTACCTCTTTGATCAACTCCGGCCCCTTGAGGCTGGCCACTTTCTGGACGATGGCGCTGCCCACCACAAGCCCGTCCACGTACGGGGCCAGTCCCGCGACCTGTTCCGGGGTGGAGATACCGAAACCCACGGCCAGGGGGCACTTCACCAGAGAGCGCACTTCCTTAAGGGACGCGGCCAAATCCGCAGGCAGCTCCGTCCGGGCTCCGGTGATCCCGGTCACCGAGACATAGTAGAGAAAGCCCTTAGTGATGCGTCCCAGGTGCTTAATCCGCTGCGCGCCGCTGGTGGGGGCGGCCAGGAAAATCGTGGCGATGTTCGCCTTCAAGGCCGCAACTCGCCAGGGGCCTGCTTCCTCCATGGGCAAATCCGGGATAATGAAGCCATCAACTCCCTTGGCCGCGGCTGTGGCTGCGGTGCGCTCCAATCCGTACTGCAGCATGGGATTATAGTAGCCCATGAGGACTATAGGAATCTGAGTCTGGGCTCGCAACTCTCCTGCCAGGTTCAGGACATCCTCAAGGTGTACACCCGCCTGCATGGCCCTAAGACTGGCTGCCTGAATGGTAGGCCCGTCGGCCAGGGGATCGGAAAAGGGCACGCCCAACTCCAGAATATCCGCGCCCCGAGCGGCCATCTCCAGGGCCAGAGCTCGCGTAGTGGCCAGATCGGGGTCTCCTGCGGTGATAAAGGGAATTAGGGCTTTTTCGCCTTTGGCCTTGAGTTGCTGGAACACTCTGTCAATGCGGTTCACCGGACACCTCCATAGCCTCGGCCACCGCGTCCACATCCTTGTCGCCCCGGCCGGAAAGATTGACGATGATAATATCATCAGCAGAATATTCGGGTGCCAGCCGCGAGAGATACGCGATGGCATGGGAGCTCTCCAGCGCGGGGAGAATGCCCTCTGTCCTGGAGAGTAATTGAAACCCTTCCAGGGCCTCCACATCCGTTACCGCCACGTATTCGGCCCGGCCGTTATCCTTGAAGAAGGCGTGCTCCGGTCCCACCCCGGGGTAATCCAGCCCCGGCGCCAGGGAATGGGCTTCCTGGATGTTGCCCCAGGGGTCTTGTAAGAGATAGCTGAATGCGCCGTGCAACACGCCAACCGACCCGGCCACCAGGGTGGCGGAATGATGGTTGGTGTTAACCCCGTGACCCGCGGCCTCCACGCCCACAAACCGCACCGGATCGTCCACAAAAGCATGGAACAGCCCCATGGCGTTGCTACCGCCGCCGACGCAGGCCACCAGGCACTGGGGCAGTTTGTCGGTGTGCCGCCTCAGTTGGGCCCGGGCCTCCCGGCCGATGACCGACTGGAAGTCCCGAACAATCATGGGATAGGGATGGGGTCCGCCCACCGAACCCAGAACATAGTGGGTGTGCCGCACGTTGGTGACCCAATCCCGGATGGCGTCGTTCATGGCATCCTTCAGAGTGCGGCTGCCCGACTCCACCGGCACGACCGTCGCCCCCAGCAGTTGCATACGAATAACATTGAGGCGCTGGCGCCGGATATCTTCGGTGCCCATATAGATGTCGCATGACAGCCCCAACAGCGCCGCTACCGTGGCAGTGGCAACCCCATGCTGGCCCGCGCCGGTTTCGGCAATGACCCGGGTCTTACCCATCCGCCGGGCCAACAACCCCTGTCCCAGGGTGTTGTTAATCTTGTGCGCCCCGGTGTGGGCCAGGTCTTCGCGCTTAATATAGATTTGCGGCCCCCCCAACTCCATGGTCAGATGGCGGGCAAAGTACAGGGGCGTGGGCCGGCCCACATAATCTTTCAGATACCAGGCCAACTCGTCTTTGAAGTCCTTCTCCCGACTGATCCTGCGATAGGCCTCCTCCAACTCCAACAAGGCCGGCATCAGGGTCTCCGGCACAAACCGCCCCCCATACCGCCCGAATCTTCCGTGTCTGTCTGGTTGCAAGTTTTGCCTCCTTTGGTCGTAACCAGTAACAAGTAATCAGTGATCAGTAACCAGTAATCAGTGATTAGTGATTACTGATTAGTGATTAGTGATTAGTGATCTTCTATGATAAAGGTGTCTGTTGGTTCCTGAATTATAAAAATGTCCTGTCTACAGAATGAGGGAGCTTTTGCCATCATGGTATTGAGCATTCGGCCGATTTCTTGTAGCTGGGTCTCTAATCTTTCCTTTTCATCCTTCGCCAGATATCTACAAGAGGTGGCCACATCAAGCCAATGTTGGGTTTCCATTTGTTCTGCATCGGCATCCGTTAACTTACTGATAAAATGTTTTTCATAACGCCGTTTTCCCCAGGCCTCCGCGATTTGTGCCCCTATGGATCTAGAGGCCCTTCTTATCTGATCGGTAAGAGAATATATCTCTTCTTTGGGAAAATTCTTCGACATTTCGAAGATTCTTTTTGCCACTTCAAGGGCCTTACGATAAACAAGCAAATCTCTGAAACTGCGAGCGTGTCGAGCATTATGCATTATTCCCTCTCTTAGGAACACTAATCAACCAATCCTTGACCATTTAAGAATAACATTGATCACCGATCACTGATTACTGATTACTGATTACTTGTCAATGATCAAAGACCCCCTCAACCTTTGCAAAGAAAGCCCTCAACTTTTCCGGGTCTTTTTTGCCCGGCGCGGCTTCAGTGCCGCTGGCCGTGTCCACGGCCTGGGGTTGTGCAACTTTGATGGCCTGAGCGACATTGTCGGGGTTAAGTCCCCCGGCCAGAATAATCTGGCCATACCTTTTGGCCTCTCGCGCCAGGCGCCAGTCAAAAGTCTCTCCGGTGCCGCCCACCTGCCCCTTTTTATAGGTATCCAGCAAGAAGGCCTGGACCGCACCCTGAAAGGGCTCCAGGTCTTTTAAAGAGCTTTCATCCTTAATGCGAAAACCTTTGATGACCCTTCGGCCCAGGCTCCGGCAATAATCCGGGGATTCCTGGCCGTGCACCTGTACCCAGTCAAGGCCCACCCGCGCAGCCAGGTTCTGCACCACCGCAGCCTCTTCATCCACAAAGACTCCAACGCTCATCACAAATGGGGGGATTTGGGCAATAATCGCTCGGGCTGCATCAGGTGCCACGCAACGGGAGCTTTTGGGGTAAAAAATAAACCCCAGGGCGTTGGCTCCCAAATCTGCCGCCAGCAGAGCGTCTTCAAGATTAGTGATCCCGCAGATTTTAATTTTAACCATATGTTAATTTCCGACATCTTCGGCGGCCGCGGGCCGCCCTATTTCATTCATGTTTGGATTTCGCATCATAGGGCGGGCCGTGCCCGCCGAATTTTCAGTCTTATTCGCGCCCAACTGCGTCTGGTATCTCCACCCCTTCTCCCCAATTTGAGGGGTATTTACCCTCAGTTACCAACTTATGCAAGCTTGTCCAAGACCATTCTGCTGCATTTCTTGTTAGTCAGTGCTTTACGGGATTGAAGTGAATATAATTCATATGATTTTCAAAATCCTGGTCATCCTCTATACAGTGAGCCCAAAACCGCTTTTGCCAGAAAGGCGGTTTCTTCTCTTCGTCATTGGTAAACGCTTGAGTAAATTTACGTTTGATAATGCTCCAACGCCGAGAATAATTTAAATCGGTTTCGGGCAAGTTCCAAATGCAATGTAAATGATCGGGAAGCAAGACCCAAACAGCAATTTCGAAAGGGTAAATCTGACGACAATCCATGATAGCCCTTCGTAAACAATCGCGTGCTTGGTCACTGGTTAATATTTGCCTCCGATCATGAGATACGACTGTAAAAAACCAGGTATTTCCTGAGTAATATCGTAGATAGTTAGGCATCTCCTAATCCAAACGGCGGCCACGGGCCGCCCTATTACGTTGTCCCTGGATTCATTGTCATAGGGCGGGCCGTGCCCGCCGAGTTCGGATCATTATTCGCATCCAACTTTCTCTAAAATCTCCACAATTCCTTACCCTTTGATGAACTCCCGCAACGCCGCGCCCGGGTCCGCCTGCGTCACCAGGCTCTCTCCGATGAGAAAGGCCCGGATGCCCGCGGCCATATAGCGTTTAAGGTCGGCCGGGGACTTTATTCCCGACGCGGCCACCAGGGTCACGGAAGGCGGTGCCAGCGGAGCCAGTTCCAGGGCGCGGTCCGGAAACATCTCGAAGGTGTGGAGATTCCGGGAGTTGACCCCGATCAGCCTGGCCCCCGCGGCGAGCGCCATCTCCATTTCTTCGGAAGTATGCACTTCCACCAGCGCCTCCAGACCCAGGGAGCGGGTCAAAAGCAGCAGGCCCCTAAGTTTCCCAAGTTCCATCAGGCTAACGATGAGCAGCAAGGCGTCGGCCCCGAGGGCAGCAGTCTCGTAGACTTGAATAGGCTCTAGTATAAAATCCTTGCGCAGGATGGGGAGCTGGATCAGCGGACGCATCAGGCGGATGAATTCCGGGTCGCCCTTGAAATAGTGGACCTCCGTCAACACCGAGAGGGCCGCAGCGCCGTGGTTCTGGTAGATTTGGGCCAACTCCACCGGGTCCCAGCCCATCCCCAACTCCCCTTTGCTGGGGGAGGCCCGCTTGATCTCCGCGATGATGGCCGGGCCCGGGCCCAAATCCAGGGCGGCTTTGAGGCTTTTGGGCGCGGGCCGCCGGGCGATATCGGCTTTGAATTTATCGGCCACTCCGGATTCAAAGAGCTTGAGAGAATCCTTGAGCTTCCGGTCCACGATTTCTGTTAAAAAGTTCATAGCATTGCTTCTTTCTTCACATTCCGATTCGGCGGACATTGCCCGTCCTACATTGCTGCCTGAAAAGTTCTTGTCCGCACAGGCGGAAAGCCTGTGCCACCAATAATATTTTTTTGAAACGTCTCCCATAGGGCGGCCCATGGCCGCCATGATCGGTGTTCTGGACGTTCTCTCTAACCTGTCGAAAGGTTGGTGGGTGAGGCCGCCCTACAGCCCAGCGCTAAACGACTTGCTCTTCTCGATCAGACCGTCCAGCTTGGCCATGGCCGCCCCGGAGTGAATAACCTTTCGGGCCAGGTCAATCCCCTTGGAAAAGTCCGGGACCAACCCTGCGGCGATGTAGGCCGCGGCCGCGTTTAGGGCCACCATATCTTCCCGAGGCCCCCCCTCCCCTGCCAGGACCTGGCGCACAATGCGGGCGTTTTCAAAGACGTCACCGCCCTTGATGTCCGAAAGCGTCGCTCGTTTCAGGCCGAAGTCTTCGGGGGCAATCGTATACGTCCGCACCGCTCCGTCTTTAAGCTGACTCACCTGTGTGGGTCCCACGATGCTGATCTCGTCGAACGAGCCCTCGCCGTAGACCACAAAGGCGCTTTTGCCCCCCAGTTTACCCAAAACCAGCGCCAGGGGCTCGGTGAGCCGGGCGTCATAGACCCCCAGCACCTGGACGTTGGCGCTGGCCGGGTTGGTCAGGGGTCCCAGCACATTGAAGATGGTGCGGATGCCGATCTCCCGCCGGGGGCCGATGGCGTAGCGCATGGCCCCATGGAGTTGGGGGGCAAACAGAAACCCGATGCCCACCTCCAGGATGCACCAGGCCACCTGGTCCGGCGTCAATGCCAGATTGATCCCCAGGGCCTCGATGACATCCGCGGAGCCGCAACGGCTTGAAACTGCTCGATTGCCGTGCTTGGCGACTTTCAAGCCCGCGCCGGCCACCACGAACGCAGTGGTGGTGGAAACGTTGAAAGTGGAGGTGGCGTCGCCGCCGGTGCCGCAGGTATCCACCACCGTCTCCCAATCCACGTTGATCTCGTCCCGGTCCAGGTCGATGAGTCCGTCTGAGATAGGGATACGGGTGGCCTTGGCCCGCATAACTTTCGCTGCCGCGGTGATCTCATCCACGGTCTCGCCCTTCATGCGCAAGGCCGTAATAAAGGCCCCGATCTGCGCCTCGGTGGCCTCCCCGCTCATAATGATCTCCATGGCCCGGACCATCTCAGCCTCGGTTAAATCCTGCCGGGAAACGACTTTAAATATGGCTTCTTTGAGCATATTCTTTTCCTTCATTCTTTGTGGTTATCGAATCATTTAAACTGCGTCAAGACTGCGGCCAATCCTATCGGAATCAAGATCCAGCCGCTGATCTTGTGGAAATGGTAATAGAGCAGGGTGGGAAACGAGATCTTTTCCATGTGCCACAGTTTGGCCAGCCCTAAGTCCACCCCGGGCAAGAATTCATCCAGACTCAGAAAAAATTGGACTACCATGCCCTTGGAGCGATTGCCCTTAAGCAGCCAGTTCCAACCGCCGATAAAATTAGGATCGAAATTCCGGTAATCGAAGACAAAAGTCCCGATGCACACGATCAACAGGCTGACCCAGAGGGTCCGGGCCGGTTTTTTGCCGTACCCCGCCAGACCGTCCCAAAAGACCAGGGTCGCCAGATTATACGGGTGCCACCACTTCTGCATGACCTCCCGGCGCTTGCCCTCGATATACACCGTGTTCGCCCGGTCCTTGGTGCCCCCATGCAGGAAAAAATCCTCCAACTGCTGGTAGTTACGGTTGTCGAAGCGGCTGTGGTTCACCCAAGCCAAAAGCCTTTGCCAATCCTGGGGTCCCTCCCCGGCGCTGACACTCTGATAGGTCAACCCCTCCAGCCACACTTCCTCCGGGTTGGCTGGCCACGCCACGTTCAGCATTTTCAAAGAGAAAAAACTGCTGTCCCGCAGGTCGGCCTTGCGCGTGATGGTGAGATTTTTCAGAATCGTCGGGCCTTTCACCTGCAACCGGCTGGCCTGGAGAACCTCCAGGTGGAGATCGCCCAGAATCAGGGCGTATTCCACCGTCGCCGCGTCAAGATTAACTTCCTTATAGGTAAGGGTCGAGTCGCTGCTTCCCGAAAGCATGAGGTTCTTAAAGCTGGTCCCCACCATGGATAGACCTCCCTGAAAGACCGTCTCCATGATGAAAGCATGTTGGTCCACCTTCAACCCGAAAAAGTTGGGAGGCCGGCTGGGATTTTCGAACCGCGCCTGATTTATTATGAGCATCCCAGCTACGGAAGCCATGCTGAAGTCTACCGGCCCCTTGAACACAGTGCCGTCAAAGGAGGCCCGCGGGCCCACCTTGAGGCCGTTGAAGCTCACTTTTTGGTCGCCCGATTCAAAGCGGGCCCCATCGAAAAACAACTCGCCGCCGATCTCCGCGCCCCCCAAATCCACCGCGCTTTGAAAAACGGTCTTCACGAAGGAGGCGCTTTGGGCTACCTTTAAACCATTCAGAATCGCTTTTTTATCAATACCGGTAAAGTGCGCCCCCGCGGCGTTGAATTCCCCGCCGACCTTGACGCCGGTAAAATCCACCGGCCCCTCAAAAACCACATTTTTAAGGGAGATGCTCTGACCGGTTACGCAGCCATTAAAGTTGGCTCCATGGGCCTGGTCGGCAAACCTGGCTCCCGACAGGACAAGCTGGCCCTCGATCGTGGCGCCGCCGAAGTCCACCGGTCCCTTGAAAACCGTTTCGCCCAGGAAGGCATCCAGCCCCACTTTGAGCCGGTAAAAATTGGCCGACTGGGTAAACACGGCCTGTTTCAAGGTCAGACTCTTCTTAAACTCGCAGCCGGCGCAATTTACCAGGCCCTGGAATCGGCAGCCGACGAGAAACACGGTATGGGGGACCGTGGCAAACTCCAGGCTGACCGGGTCGGGGATGATGGCATTAACCAGATAGATGCCGCTGCGATGCACCTTGAACCCAGGAAAACCATCGGTGAACAGGGCTTCTACAAAATGGGCTCGAAGCTGACGAGGAGCCTCTTCGGGGCCGAATCTCTCCTTCAGGTCGGCAACTTCACCCGCGCCGACTTGCTCCAGGACCCACTTTTCCGCCACAGACAACTGGCCCAATCCTGGGAATAGGGTAGCCTTGCCATTTCCCTGCGCCTGGGCCGAACCACCTCCGGCCCCAAGCAAAATAAAGGCGCAGAGCAGCATCAGCCTGAGCAGTTTTCCACCGGCGCCCCTTCTTCCCCCGCCGAGTCGTTGACCCGAAGAATTATGACTCGTTCTCACCCGGCTCCGGCCTCCTTCTCATCGACGCGCCTTGTACTGCCCTGGCTCCCGCGGCCAAGGCTTTTTTATTCAAGTCCTCGGTGCCTTTGGGGACTCGGGCCAGCACCGCGGCTGTCAGGCTTTCAAGAGACACGGCTCCGGTGAGTTGGGCCAGGGCCCCTAGGGCAACGATATTGGCCACCATGGTTTTCCCCAACTCCTCCCGGGCGATCCGGGTAAACGGCACGGCCACGGCCTGGCTTAAGGGTACCTCCGTGACCAGGTCCGCGTCCACCAGGAGCGCGCCTCCGGGTTTCAGATCACCGCTGTAAGCGTCCAGGGATTTCTGGTTCATCGCCAACAGCACATCGGGCTGAATGGCCTTGGGATAATCGATCTCCTCGTCACTGATGACCACTTCCGCCTTGGACGCTCCACCGCGGGCCTCGGGGCCGTAGCTCTGGGTCTGGCAGACAAACTTGCCGTCATAAACCCCAGCGGCCTCAGCCAAAATGATCCCCGCCAGGATCAACCCCTGGCCTCCGGACCCGGCTAACCTGATCTCATAGCGACTTGACATGGTTGCCTTCCAGTCGAAGTTCAAAGTTCAAGGGTTGCGATTCGATGTCCATAAACTTTGAACTTAAACTTTGAACCTTGAACTTTTATTTCCTGCCCGGGCCGCGTCCCGAATCTTCTGGTACTCTTCGGTATAGATGGGCAAGTCCCGGTCAACCAGGATGCCGATGGTGATCTTCCCCTCCAGTTCCGCCGGGCTCATAGTTTGCGCCTTCTCCACCCGCACGGCCAGCTCTTTCTGGCGGCGCATCATTTCCACCGGCCCCCCCAGCTTATTTTTCAGGCCGAACTGGGTGTGACAGTGGCTGATGACTTCCACCACTGCAAAGCCCCGTTTTAAGATGGCCTGCTCCATAAGCTGGTCCAACAAGGTGGCATGATACACCGTGCCCCGTCCCACCATCGCCGCGCCCGCAGTCACGGCCATCTCGGCGATGTTAAAGGCGTGTTCGATGTTCCCATACGGCGAGGTAGTGGCCCGGGCCCCGTAAGGCGTGGTGGGCGAATACTGGCCGCCGGTCATGCCGTAAATATTGTTGTTGATGATGATGGCCGTGAGATTCAGGTTACGCCGGGCGGCATGGATAAAATGATTGCCGCCGATCGCAGTGGCATCGCCGTCACCCATGACCACGATCACCTTAAGCTTTGGATTGGCCAGCTTCACCCCCGTGGCAAAGGTCAGTGCCCGGCCGTGGGTGGTGTGCAAGGTGTTAAAATCTACATACACGCTCATGCGGCCCGAGCAGCCGATGCCACTAACTAGAACGATGTCGTCTTTTTCTATGCCGGTGCGGTCAATGGCCCGGATCAAAGCCCCCAGAACGATGCCGTTGCCGCACCCCGGGCACCAGACATGGGGAAACTTCTTCTCGTGCCGCAGGTACTTATGGATGAGTTTAGTGACTTCGGGCATGTTTACCCCAAAGCTGGCAGTACTCAGCTTCTGGTTAAAGTAAGACTTTCAATCCGACACCCATTTATAATCCGGGTCCTGAAGGAAAACTATGAAGTCTGTGTCCGAAGTTTGGATTCGCACCAACCAGCCACCAGGGACTTTGGTTCTATACATAGATCTCTTGGCAACCCAGCTGATGCCTTCCTGCTTAATTTCTTCCCAGACTATCGTAACCATTCCGGTTTCTCCCCGCTCTACCGCGTGAACTCGTGACGTCTTGTGGCAGAAACTAGAGCGTCATCAACCTTTCCAAAATCTCCCCCGGCGTAATCAAATCGCCATCAATCCGGTTCAGGGTCTCAATCCTGGTCATGCCCTGATTGACCCTTTTGACCTCCCGGGACATCTGGCCCAGGTTGAGTTCCGGAACCAGGACTCCGCGCACTTTTCGTAAGTGCGGTTCCAGCAGCCGCCGGGGAAAGGGCCACAAGGTCACCAGTTGAAACAGCCCTGCCTTGATCCCCCGCTGCCGCGCCTCCCGGACGGCCCGGCGGGCGGAACGGGCCACCGAGCCGTAGGCCACCACCAGGATTTCGGCGTCTGCGGTCTGCTCTTCCTCCACCATCAGAATATCGCCAAAATGCTGGGTGATCTTGCGAAAGAGCCGGTTTAGGAATGGCACGATCTCATCTTTGCGCTCGGTGGGAAAACCGTGCACATCATGAATCAGGCCGGTGACGTGGTAGCGGTACCCGTCGCCGAAAATCCCCATGGGTGGCACCCCCCGGGTGTTGTCCGCGTAAGGGACATACCATTCCGGGGGCACGTCGGGACGCTCACGTGTTACCACTTCCACGCCCGCATCCGGGAGCACCAACTTTTCCCGGGTGTGGGCCACCACTTCGTCGGTTAAGAGAATCACCGGAGTTCGGTATTTTTCCGATAGGTTGAAGGCCTTGATCGTGAGGTCGAAGCAATCCCGGGTCGTGGCCGCGGCCAGGACGATAATAGGATGATCGCCGTGGGTGCCCCACCGGGCCTGCATGACGTCGCCCTGGCTCACGTGGGTGGGCAGACCCGTGCTGGGGCCGCCCCGCATGACATTAACGATGACGCAGGGGACTTCCGCCACACAGGCAAACCCCAGGTTTTCCTGCATCAGGGAAAACCCCGGACCGCTGGTGGCGGTCATGGCCTTGACGCCGGCCAGGGAGGCCCCGATCACCGCGCCCAGAGAGGCGATCTCATCCTCCATCTGGATGAAGGTGCCCCCTACCCCGGGCAGCCGCTGCGCCATAACTTCGCTGATTTCAGTGGCCGGGGTGATGGGATACCCGGCAAAAAACCGGCAGCCCGCGGCCAAAGCGCCTTCCACCACGGCTTCGTTACCTTGCAGCAGTCGAGATTGTCCAGGAGATGTTTTCATTCCGCTTTCTCGGATTGCTGGTCTTGGGGTACCACTTCCCTAACACAAATGGCGAAATCCGGACAGTGCAACTCGCACCAGCGGCAACCCGTGCAGCGCTCGGCGCGGTCCACCACCGGGGCCCCATCTGCATCCAGACTCAAGCACTGCCGGGGACAAAACGCCGCGCAGATGCCGCAGGATTTGCACCAATCCCGGTAGATATTAATCCGGTATTCCGGGTGGGCTGTCTCGGGATACTCTCCCCCTGCAACCGCACCTGGCTCTGAATCTTGACTTAATTCTTTCTCCGAACTTGTATCTCGTTCCATGAAAGACTCAATTTTTAGTTGTAACGGGCGCCCTATATTTTCCCAGGAGGGGGTTTGGGGGAACCTCACTTTTGATAAAAAGCGGGGTCCCCCCAAATTCCATATTCCTTTAACCCCTCTGGCGTTTCAGGAAATTACGCAGCACATTGATACCCTCAGTGGTAAGAATCGATTCCGGATGGAACTGGACCCCGAACACCGCGAGGGTTCTATGGCGCAGCCCCATGATCTCCCCCACTGAGGTTTGAGCTGAAACCGCCAGGCAATCCGGCAGGCTCTCCCGCTCCACAATGAGGGAGTGATAACGCGTCGCCTCGAAGGGTGAAGGAATCCCCTGGAACAGGTCTTTCCCGTCATGATAGATGAGGGAGGTCTTGCCGTGCATCAGGCGAGGGGCCCGGATCACCTTGCCGCCAAAGGCCGCACCGATGGCCTGATGGCCCAGACACACCCCGAGGACGGGCACGCGCCCGGCAAAGTGCTGGATAGCCGCGAGCGAAATACCCGCCTCGTTGGGGGAACAGGGACCCGGGGAGATCACCAGGCGGCTGGGCTTGACCTGCTCCAGCCCTTTCAGGTCGATCTGGTCGTTACGGAAGACCTTAACGTCCTCTCCCAATTGGCCGAAATACTGCACTAAGTTATAAGTAAAAGAATCGTAATTGTCTATCATGACTAACATAAAAGCTCCTGATTAAAGTGATCAGTAATCAGTTATCACTTTTTTCACTGATCACTGACTACTGATTACTGATTACTGATTACTGCCTTCACATCAATCACATCAACCCCTCATCCGCCCGGTCCAGGGCCCGCATCAGGGCCATTCCCTTATTCACGGTTTCCTGGAACTCAGTGGCCGGGTCCGAGTCCGCCACGATTCCGGCGCCCACCTGCAGATAGACCCGTCCCTGGTGGATGGTGAAGCTGCGGATGGTGATGCAAAAGTCCAGGTTTCCGCCGAAGCTGAGGTACCCTACCGCACCGGCGTAGGGTCCCCGCCGCGTGGGCTCCAGTTCCTCGATGATCTCCATGGCCCGGACCTTGGGGGCCCCGGCCACGGTGCCGGCGGGAAAGGTTGACTTGAGCAGGTCCAGGCCGTCGTGTTCCGGGGCCAGTTCCCCTTCCACCTGGGATACGATATGCATGACGTGGGAGTAGCGTTCGACGCTGAACAACTCCGGCACTCTAACACTGCCGATCTTGGCCACCCGGCCCACGTCGTTGCGGCCCAGGTCCACCAGCATCAGGTGTTCGGCCCGCTCCTTGGGATCGGCCAAAAGCTCGGCTTCCAGGGCCTGATCTTCTGCGGCGGTCGCACCTCGGGGGCGGGTGCCGGCAATGGGCCGGTAGTTGACCTGGCCGTCCTCCAGGCGCACCAGGATCTCAGGCGATGCCCCCACCACCTTGATATCCCCCTGGTCCAGGTAGAACATATAGGGCGACGGATTGATAGAACGCAGAGCCCGGTACAGGTCGAAGGGGTCGTGGCGCAGCGGGGTGGAAAAACACTGGGACAGCACCACCTGAATGACGTCTCCCGCGGCGATGTATTCCTTCGCCGTGCGCACCATGTCTTCAAACCGCGCCTGGGACAGGTTGGATGTCAGGGGGGGTGGCGCTACCGGCGGCGGGGCCTCTCCCAGGGGCACCGGTTGGCGCAAGCGGCCGGCGAGCACATCGATGGCCGTCAGCGCCCGGTCGTATTGGTCCTTTAAAGGCGCCTCCGGGTCCAGGTGCACCAGGGCCAGGATCTTGATAGTCTGACGCAGGTTGTCGAAAATCAGCAGGTTATCCGCCAGCATCAGCCTGGCCTCGGGCATGTCGGTGGCCGGAGTCAGATTCGGCAGCCGCTCGATGTAGCGCACCATGTCGTACCCCAGGTAGCCCACCAAACCGCCCCAGAACCGGGGCAGTCCCTCTGTCGCCACAGGGGTAAACCCGGCCAACAATTTCCGCAGGTGCTCAAAGGGGTCGGCGGCGGGGTCCATGACTTCGGTGCGGCCCTGGCGCTGGATGGTGGTTTGCCCCCCCTTAACCTGGAACATCAGCGATGGGTTGAGCCCCAGAAAACTGAAGCGCCCCCACTTCTCACCGCCTTCCACGCTCTCCAGGAGGAAGGAACACCCCTCGCTGCGCAACTTCTTATAGGCCGACACCGGGGTCTCCAAATCCCCCAGAATCTCCCTATAGACCGGAATCAGATTCCCTTGCCGGGACATTTCGGTGAACGTCTCAAAATCAGGATAAACCATGCCTGCTCCGTCCGTTAAGATATTTACTTTTACCGCAGATGAACGCCGATAAACACAGATAAAATGCATTTTTTATCGGCGTATGTCTGCGTGCATCGGCGGTTAACAAAAAAAGCCGTGCACCCCTATGGGCCACGGCTTTTCCGCCTGCAAAAACCAAGGCCCCTCTCGTGAGGGGCCCCAAAATATCAAACCTGTTGCCGGACGCACCTCACGAACCCGCCATCACGCGCCACCAGCACCAGTTGTTTTGACCATTCAATTGCTTTTTTTCCATGGTTTTTAATATATAATCAATTCAGAAAATGCGTCAATATATTTTTTGAGAAAGTGAATTTCTTCCGGAGGAAGAGAAGTGAGATTTCTTATCACCTTATTCCAGGATGAAGACGGCATGTATATCGCTGAATGCCCTGCCATCCCCGGTTGCGTCAGCCAGGGAGAAACCGAAGCTGAGGCGGAAAAAAACATACATGAGGCAATTAGAGAATGCCTGGCAGTACGAGCCGAAAAAGGCATGCCACTAACCGTTCCGACGCGCCAGATTGAGGTTGAAGTTCAATGGGGACAATCCCCCTATTAAGGCCCAGGGAAGTAATAAAAGCATTCGAAAGACTCGGCTGGGAAACAGCCCGGCAACGCGGCAGCCACATCATCATGACCAAGCCCGGTCATATCGCCACCCTCTCTATCCCCGACCATCCCTTTGTGGCTCGCGGAACTCTGCGCAGCCTCATCGCCCGAGCCGGGATATCTCTGGAAGAATTCTTAGATTCCCTGACTTAATCTGGCGAGTTTCAGCCCCTACTTATAGCTATCACTTCAAAAAAGACAATAATTTTGTGTGCAACGCGCCATTACTCACCGCAATATTAGGTGCAAAAATGTCGTAGTCACCGCCATCAAAGGCAGTTATCTTCCCTCCCGCCTCCGTGACGATGACCAACCCTGCGGCCGTATCCCAGGGTTTCAGATTTTCTTCGAAGTAGCCGTCAAAGCGGCCGCAGGCGATATAGCACATATCCATGGCCGCGGCCCCGGCCCGGCGCACCCCTTGGGCGCTGGCCACCACCCGGCCTAACCTGGCCATGGACTCGGTTACGCGCTCCCTGATGTCATAGGGAAACCCCGTGGCAATGAGGGCCCGATCCATCCGGTCGGTGTCGGAGACCCGGATAGGGTGACCGTTCCGCCAGGCCCCTTCGCCCCTTTTCCCTTCGAAGAGCTCGTCCCGCAGAGGGTCGTAGACTACCCCATATTCCAGCACCCCGTCTGTTTCAAACGCAATGGACACGCAAAACACCGGAAACCCGTGGGCGAAATTGACGGTGCCGTCCAGGGGGTCGATGATCCAGCGGCAGATCGGCGGCGCGTCGGCTTCCCAGGCCAGGCCGGGGGAGCCAATTTCCTGGGCAGCCGGAGGCGGCTCCCCTACCGCCGTTTCCTCCGCCAGAAACCCATGGTCCGGGAAGGCCTGGTGGATCATGCCGATGATGATTTCCTGGCACTGGTAGTCGGTTTCGGTCACCGGGTCGATAGCCCCCTTCATGGTGATCTCATGGGGTTGCTCGTAATTCAAACGCATCACCGCGCCCGCGGCCAGAGCGGCTTGCCGCCCGATCTGGGCGATTTTGTCCATCATCTGCTTCCACCTCAATAGCTTTGCCTGGAGGGCTTGACCAACGTTACGCTCGTGCAACGCTGGCCACCTTGTAGGGGCGGGTTTAAAACCCGCCCCTACCCTACCTGTCCTAAGCTCGATCTTTCCACTTAAATTAATCAGTTATAGGGAGAGGTAAATAGGGCTGATTTATTTCTCCGCCGACCCTACCGTCAGCAACTGAAACCCCGTTGCCGCGTCTTTCCGGCGTAGGGCTGCGACCCCGACAATCTCCAGCAAGACTACCTCGCCTACCAGCCAGACGTCCACCCCAGCCCGGGTGCAGCCCACAGTGGCTTGGCCTTCTCGGCCCGCGGCGGCATGCATATGGAGCACCGGCAAACCAGCCTCGTCGGGGATAAGTGTGCCCACCGCCAGAACTTCCTGGGAGCCTTGGAGCATATGGATGAGCGGCACAACGGCATCAGTGCGGTCGGCATCGGGGCCCACCACCACCTTACTGCCGCTGGCGGAGCCGCCCAGGAAGAAGGCCAGAGCGTGGGCAAGATTCTGCTCCCGGGCAAAGGCCTCCAGGGTATCGTTCAGACGCTCCCCGTCTTCCAGTCTCAGGACAAAGACCCGGCCCATCTTACCTTCCGTGTAATGCATACTGCCTCCCTTCTTTATATCGTGGGTAAACCCAAACCGCCTATTTCTTCTTGCCCTTACTGCTGCCCTTTTTCGGAGTGGCTTTGGGGAAGGCCGCGGCCGGGCTCAATGGCGTGAACAGGCTGACCGTGAGCAGGCCTATAAAGAACCCGCCCAGGTGGGCCATCCAGGCCACCGCACCGCCGCTACGCAGGCCGTAGAATTGCAGCGCCAGCCACAGTCCCAGCCAGACAAAGGCGGGGATGTACACCGTCTCCGGGCGCAGACGCCAGAAAACAATGGTGCAGATGGGCGACTTGGGCAGCCGGATCAGGTACCCTCCCAAGACCCCGGCGATCGCGCCGCTGGCGCCGATCAGCGGCGCACCAAGGCTGGAGGCCGCCAGCACGTGAAAGATGCAGGCGAAGAAGCCGCAAAACAGGTAGAAGCCCAGAAACCGTCGGTGTCCCAGGTCATCCTCCAGGGCTTCCCCAAAGACCCAGAGGAACCACATGTTACCGATGAGGTGGACCCAGCCCGCGTGGAGGAAAAGGGAGCTGAACATAGTGGGCAACAGCCCCACGGACTGCTTAAGGCTCAGGACCTTGAGCCTGCTTAGTTTGGAGGCCACCGCTCCTTTCTGATAAAACAGGTCCGTAGCGGCGTCGGAACCGATGTGCAGTTGATAGAGAAAAATTGCCAGATTGACGGCGATCAGGCCCAGCGTGATCCAAGGCCACCGGCTCTTGGCCGGCGCCCCGCGCACCGGAATCACGCCGCGGCTCCGGGCTTATTGAGCACAGCATCTGATAGGTTGCTTTTGGTAACCTCGACCCTGAGAGAAATCCCCCCTAACCCCCCTTTTTCAAAGGGGGGAACCTGGCGGAATGCCATGGAAAGTCCCCCTTTGGCAAAGGGGAATTTAGGGGGATTTTCAATGCGCTTATATGAACCAGATGGAGCCCATTTTCGGCTCGGAGTAGTAAGTCTTTGAATCTCCGGCCCCATGAGGGCAACCCGGCGGGGTTGTTGGGGAGCGGCGCGGTTAGCCATGGCCATCATAGGTCTCTCAGAAAGGCTCCTTCTGCCGGCATTAAGGTATGGGAGGAAGCTCCTGGCCTTGTGCCATGCGCATTGTACTCCAATGCTGAGGTGCTGTCCAGAGCGGGAAAGCGGAGTTGACAAGGAGGGGAGTTTCTAATAAATAGAATACATGGTTGGGGCGCAAAGGAAACTTTATATCCGGACGTTTGGCTGCCAAATGAATGTGGCCGATTCCGAGTTGATGGCCCAGGTTCTAGGCCATGAGTATGCCCTGACGCCCCATGCCGAGGATGCCGACCTCTATCTGATCAACACCTGCGCCATTCGCCGCAAATCCGAAGAGAAGGTGCGGAGCCTCCTGGGAAGTTTAAAGTTCCTGAAGCGTCGGCGTCCCCAGCTCATCCTGGGCGTTGGAGGTTGCGTCGCCCAACAAGAAGGCGAACGGCTGTTGGCGGCTGCCCCCCATCTCAACCTGGTGTTCGGCACCCAAGGTATCTATCGGCTGCCTGACCTGGTGCACCGAGCCTCAATGGGCGAAAGGCTGGTGGACGTGGCCCTGACGCCTGAAATCCTGGATTTACCCCATTACGGCTGGTCACCGGGGAAGGTGCAAACCATGGTGACCATCATGCGGGGCTGCAATAATTTTTGCACTTATTGTGTGGTCCCCTACGTGCGGGGCCGGGAGAGCAGCCGCGAGCCTGAGGCCATTGTCGACGAGGTCGCCGCGTTTGTGGCCGCGGGCGGCAAGGAGGTCACCCTCCTGGGCCAAAACGTTAATTCCTACGGCCGGGGATTGCCTGAGCCTGTAACGTTTCCCCAGTTGCTACGGCATCTTGATCGTCTGTCAGGCCTGGACCGCCTGCGGTTCGCCACCTCTCACCCCCGGGACCTGTCTCCCGAGCTGATCGGCGCCTTCGGCGAGTTGCGGGCCTTGTGTGAGCATCTCCACCTGCCGGTGCAGTCCGGTTCCGACAGGATTCTAAAGAAGATGAACCGCGGTTACACCGGGACAGAATACCTGACAAAAATCACCGCGTTGCGGCAAGCCTGCCCCACTATCGCACTCACCACCGATCTCATCGTAGGCTTTCCAGGGGAGACCGAAACCGACTTCGACCAGACCCTGGAGCTGATGAGGGAAGCTATGTTCGACCAGTCCTTTTCTTTCAAGTATTCCCCCCGTCCCCAGACTCGGGCCGCCTCTTTTCCCGATCAGGTGCCGGAAGATATCAAAACCGAGCGCCTGATTCAGCTGCAGGCCTTGCAGGCTGAGCTCACCGGTAAATCCCACGCCCGCCTGGTGGGACAAGAACTGGAAGTGCTGGTGGAAGGCAAAAGTAAGCGTTCCCCCGAAGAACTCTGCGGGCGGCTCCGGACCAATCAAGTCGTCAACTTTATCGGGCCCCAAAAATTGCTGGGCTGTCTGACCCGTGTGACCATAATCGAGGCGCACCCCCATTCGCTGAAAGGCCGTTGGGTGCAGCCCTCGTCCACTTTTAATCGCAGGGAGGAGGATCTGGGGGTATTCCCAAGGGAGGCACCATGTTAATAGAAATGACGGTTTCCGGCTTGACCATCGACCCGTTCACCAACAGTCCCATCATGATTCTGAAAGATGTGGATTCGGACAAAGCCGTGCCCATCTGGATCGGGTTGTTGGAGGCCACCGCCATTGCCAGCGAGTTGGAGAACATCAAGTTCTCCCGCCCGATGACCCATGATCTGCTGAAAAATATCATGGAGCTCATGGAGACCACGGTGACTAAAGTAGAGGTTACCGACCTGCGGGATAATACTTATTTCGCCCTCATCTATCTCATTCGGGAAGGTCAAGAGATCAGTATTGACGCACGGCCCAGCGATGCCATTGCTATTGCCCTGCGCACCAAGGCCCCCATCTTTGTGGCCGACGTGGTGATCCAAAAGGCCCGGCGTGTGGACCTGAGCGCCAAGGAGGCCATCACCACCGAGGACGCCAAAAAGTGGACCGAGGTGCTGGAAGGACTGGACCCGGAGGATTTCGGTAAGTATAAGATGTAAAAAAGATCGTTTTTATTTTTTAAAACAGCCGGCTAAATAATCTCCTCACACCTCCTGAGTGCACTCCGTCAATCGCCTGGAGTGGCCCAATGACTCTTTTGATTATTGTAATTCTCCCAACAACCTGTTAAAATTACATAATAATTTCGCATTAGAAGGAATGATATTTTTGTGACCTGTGCTATCCAAGACCCTCAATTATCAAGCAAACTCCTACCGACAACGGCGAACACCGCGCTCGGTGCTGTGGAGTATGCTGAAATTGGGGACGGTCCGGTTGTGGTTGTCATCCATGGTGCTATGGGCGGTTACGACCAAAGTCTGATCCTGGCCCAAACCATCGGCAATGCCGGCTATCGCTATATAGCTTTGAGCCGGCCCGGCTATCTGGGTACGCCGCTGAGTTCCGGACAAAGCCCCGAACAACAGGGTGATCTTATTGCAGCCTTGTTGGACACCCTTGGTGTCGCCCAAGCAGGTGTCATGGCCGTTTCCGGTGGAGGACCAAGCGCTCTGCAGTTCGGTCTGAGACACCCTGCCCGATGTCCAGGACTTGTTTTGGTATCGACTTGTGCTGACAAGGTTGATACCCCTATCCCTTTTTCATTTAAGGTAATGAAATATCTCGCGCGTTGGTCTTGGTTTGCTAATAATTTCCGCAAGAAAGCTGAAAAAGACTTAGAAGGCTTAGCCAAACGTTCCATCCGAGACCCGGAAATTCTGGCTCGCACGATCAATGATACTGATACCTGGCCATTATTCTCAACAATGTTGCTCAGCACTTTTGACCGAATGGGGCAGCGTTTGGACGGTACTGAAAACGATATTAAGATTTCCCGGACCGCCACCTACCCCTTAGAAAACCTGAACGTCCCCGTTCTGATTGTCCATGGGACTCAAGACCAGCTGGTGCAATTTGATGTGCATGCCAACATGTTCAAGGCCCGTCTGCCGAATGCCGAGCTTCTGGCAGTTGATGGCGGTGAGCATGTCGCAATTTTTACCCACAGAAACATGGTGAAAGCGAAGGTGACTGAGTTTATGCAACGGCACTTCACGGCCTAGCAATTAAGCAGGAGCCTAACCTACGGCCAGACCATTAACCAACCAAACCATTCTTGTTGGCTGACAAGTTGCGCAAAACCAAAAACTAAAAGCGAACAACCTCTTATGATCGATCTCCATACCCATACCTTAAATAGCGACGGCGAACTCCTGCCGTCGGAGTTGTGGCGCCGGGCCCATGTCAAAGGCTATCGCTATCTCGGCATAACTGACCATGTCGATGCCTCGAACTTCGAGGTGGTCTTTGCCCGGCTAAGAACTGCAGCCTTGAGCCTCAACCGGGGCGACTACCCGGTGCTCATCCCCGGGCTCGAGTTCACCCATCTGCCCCCGGCCCTCATTGCTCCTCTGGCCGCCCAGGCCCGGGCCCTGGGGGTGCCCCTCATCGTGATCCACGGCGAGACCTTGGCTGAACCAGTGGCGCCCGGCACCAACCGGGCCGCCATCGAGGCCGACATCGACATCCTGGCCCATCCCGGCCTCATCACCTTAGAGGACGCCGCTCTGGCCCGGGAGCGGGGCATTTTCCTGGAACTGTCCGCCCGCAAAGGGCACTCTCTGGCCAACGGCCACGTGGCCCGGGTGGCCCTGGAGGTGGGCGCCTCCCTTATTGTCGACACCGACTCCCATAGCCCGTCTGACCTCATCACCCGGCAGCAGGCCGAACGCATCGCCAAGGGCGCAGGCCTGCGGGACGCCGCAGTCCAAACCCTCTTCACCGACGCCGAAGCCCTGGCCCGCCGCCTGGCGGAGTTGTAGGAAGGAGAGGCAAGCAAAAGATTTTGGGGGAACCCCGCTTTTTTAGAAAAAGCGAGGTTCCCCCAAACCCCCTCCTGGAAAAATGGAATTATTGGAAGTATTTAACCAATTGACAATTCCTCAAATTCAATGAACACTAAATTCCAATGAATCTGGACCAAATATCTCCATTGGGATGGCTCAAGAACTCTGCCCTTTCCATCCTGGAATTCTTCCTGCCCCGGTTGTGTCTCTTTTGTGGCACGGCAGTGGGGGAAGAGGCGGAGATCGCGGTCTGCCCGGAGTGCGAGGGCCAGATCGAGTGGGTGGAGAGCCCCCTGTGCACGTGTTGCGGCGCGGTGTTTGCCTCCCGGGACGGCGTCGACCGCGTCTGCGGCGACTGCACCACGGACCCGCCTGCCTTCACTCGGGCCCGGGCCGCGGCCATTTATGATGGCCCCACCGCCCAAGCCGTCAAGCGCTTCAAGTTCGGTGGCAAAATGGCCTACCTCCCGGTGATGCAGACCTGGCTGCAGCATCCCCTATGCCTGGAATTGCTGGCGGACGCGGACCTCATAGCCCCCGTGCCTCTCCACCCCAGGCGCTTGAGGCAGCGCGGCTTTAACCAGGCCCTGCTCCTGGCTCACGCCTTCCCTGGAGTGACTATAGCGCGGGAGGTGGTGGTGCGAGTGCGCCACACGGTGCCCCAAGTCGAACTCAAGCCTAAAGAGCGCCGGGACAACGTCAAGGGAGCCTTTGCCGTGCCCAACCCAGCCCTGGTCAAAGGCAAAAACGTCTTACTCCTCGATGATGTCTTTACCACCGGCGCCACGGTCAGAGAATGCGCCAAGGCCTTGCTGAAGGCCGGCGCCCGCCGGGTGGACGTCCTCACCGTGGCCCGGGTGAAACATGATTAGAAAGTAGGGGGAAAAGGGGAAGAGGCGAAAAGGCGAAAAGGGATTGAGACTTTCATGAGCGAATGCACCACCAGCCATAAGGTGATTTATAGGGACGCCGCGGCCATGTGGGTCCAAGACCTCCAGGGCCAGGGCCAAAAAGTGGTCTTTACTAACGGCTGCTTCGATCTGCTGCACCCTGGTCACGTGGCTTACCTGGAAGAGGCCCGTTCCCAGGGGGACGCCTTGATCGTCGGACTCAACACCGACGCTTCCGTGGTGCGCTTGAATAAAGGCCCCGGCCGCCCTATCACTCCAGAAGCCGATCGGGGCCGGGTTCTGGCCGCGCTGGCCTGCGTGGACCGGGTAGTGTTGTTTGATGAAGACACACCCCTGGCGCTCATCACCCTCCTACAACCCGACATCCTGGTAAAGGGCGGCGACTACCAACTCCATGAAATCGTCGGCCGCGAGGTGGTCGAAGCCCGGGGCGGCAAGGTCTTGACCCTGCCCTTCGTGGCCGGTTACTCCACCTCCGCACTGATCAAACGCATCCAATCCGGTTGTTAAGGGAATCGACCTCGACGGGATCTATGCGCTGATAACCTGCACAATTTATAAAAATTTTGAAACAGCTTGACTTCCGCAAGACCAGCGGGAGATATTAAAAGCCATTACCGCGGGTCACTTATACCAAGTTGCGCTCATAGAAGTAAAAATAGCTTCGGTTTTGTAGAGGCACACTTGCATGTGCGACCACTCTGAGGGCGGACACATAGGTCCGCCCCTACAAAAACTATAATTACCTGTATGACCGCAACTTGGTATTAGGAGATAACAGGAGATAAAGTAATGAAACAACTCGTGCTGCTCAGACACGGTGAAAGTATCTGGAACCAGGAAAATCGCTTCACGGGCTGGATCGATGTGGGTTTGAGTGACAAAGGCGTCCAGGAGGCCATCGAGGCCGGTCGCCTTCTCAAGGAGGAAGGTTTCGTCTTTGATGTCGCCTATACTTCAATGCTCAAGCGGGCCATCAAGACCCTGTGGATCGCGCTGGAGGGGATGGACCTGATGTGGCTCCCGATTCACCATAGTTGGCGCTTGAATGAGCGTCACTATGGCGCGCTCCAGGGGCTCAACAAAGCGGAGACCGTCGAAAAATTCGGCATGGAGCAGGTGAAAATCTGGCGCCGCAGCTACAGCATACCACCCCCGGCTTTAACGCCGGACGACCCGCGCTATCCTGGGAGTGACCCGCGCTACGCCGATCTGTCTCCCGAAGAACTTCCCCTGAGCGAATGTCTCGAAGACGTAGTGGCGCGTTTTCTGCCTTATTGGCAGAAAGTCATCGCTCCGGCCATGCAAGCGGGGCAACGGGTACTCATCGCCGCCCACGGCAACAGTCTGCGGGCTTTGGTGAAATATCTGGATAAGGTTTCAGACGATGACATCGTGTCCCTCAATATCCCCACTGGCATCCCGCTGGTTTACGAACTGAATGATGATCTAACGCCCATCCGGAGCCGTTATATGGGCGACCCCGAGGCGGCTAAACGGGCGGCCCTTGCCGTGGCCAACCAATTAAAGGGCGGAAAATAGTTCTTATTGAATCGAGGTTCTTGCAAAAAGCCGTTTTGTCATCCTGAGCGAAGCGAAGGACCTCGTATTTTCACCCCTTTTGAGATTCTTCGGTCGCTTCGCTCCCTCAGAATGACAGGCAGGGAGATATTTGCAAGGGGCTCAATCGAAACCCGAATTACTCCCGCAACCCCATATAGGCTAACGGCAACAGAGCCAGACTGATGGCCCCGGAGATGATCAGCGGCATCTGGTAGCCGTAGGCCGCGCCCAAGGGACCGAAGATCAGGGAACCGGCAAAGACCCCCATCGTGGTGGTGAGCGCAATGAGGCTGGCGCTGCCGCCGATGCGGTCCACGTGAAAAAGCCGGGTGATGGTGGTATAGGTCTCCATGAGGATGAGGCCGTCCCCAAACCCGTGCACCGCCCGCCAGGCGAAGGACCAGGCCAGGTCCGGATACGTCATGCAAATATGGCCGGTGCCGGAAAACACCAGGGCCAGGGCCAGAAAAGTGAGGGGCTTTAAGCGCCCGGCCCAGAACCGCCCATAAATATAAGCGGTTAGGGCCACCACCCCGAATTCCCCTGCCATGTAGATACCCACCCCCAAGGGCGACAGTCCCAGGTTGTGCTCCAGAAACAACGACAGGCTGGTGGCCTCAGCCCCCCAGTGCAGGGTAAAGAGAAAGAGCCAGCTAACGAAAAAGAGTACTGGAGCGGCCAAGAAATCCCGGCCATAGTCAAACAAGGCCGTACGCACCCCCCGGGTCACCGGCAGACGCACCGTAGGCCCGATCAGGATCAGCAGCCCCACGCTGAAGAGCTTCAAAGTTATGGTGAAATTCAGCCAGTAGTATGCCGCGCCTCCCAACAGCACCCCCACCAGCATCCCGCCCATGCGCATGGCATTGTACTGCCCCAGGCGCCGGGGCGCGTCCGCATGGTCTTCCTTGAACAGGAGGGTATCTAAAGAGAGCCGAAAGAGCTGAAGGCTCAGGCCGAAGCCCCAAAAGACCGCCAGGAAGGGCCAGAAACTCCCCACAAGCGCCAGCCCCCAGAGGCTTGCCGCAGTCGCCGCCAGGCCCATCCGGGTAAGGATGCGGGCGGGATAACGGTCGCCGATGACGCCCACGGGGAAAGATACCAGAATAGCGTTCAGGCTGAGGACTGCATAGAGGACCCCGATCTGGCCCCCGGAAAAATGGAGATTCCCCTTTAAATAGAGGGGAAGCAGGAAGTAGATGCAGGAGACGACCGCGGAATAGACACTGATATAAAAGGGCAGCAAAATATTGGACCGCACTTACAAGGCGCTGCGGTCGAGCCGAACCTCCATGGCCCGGGCCGGGCACACCGGGCAACACAGTTCGCAGGCGCTACATTTTTCGGGGTCAAAGAGGACTTCCATCTCAGGCCGCTTGACGCGCAGGGCCCCGGTGGGGCAGACCGCGGTGCAGGCGCCGCACTGGTAACAGCTCTCTTCATTGCGGCGCACCTCGCGGGCCACCCGCTGGACCTTAACCCCTGAATCCTTCAGGTACTTGAGACCCCGGCGAAAATTTTTCGGATGCCCCCTGAGCTCCATGACCATCACCCCTTCTTTCCGGGGATAGATGGTGGCCTTGAGCAGATTAAACTCCAGGTCATAATCTTTGACCAGGCGGTAAATGATGGGCTGATCCACCACCTCCTGGGAAAACCGCAGCACTAACATTTCCGCATGCATATACCGGCCCTCAAAATGCAATAAGGCAGATTTCTCCCCGCCCCTTATAATTATCGCTCATTGTTCTCTTCTTCGGAAGGTTTTTTAATCCAAACAAGCACAAGAGATGTCGCCTGACAAATGATCAATGCAAAAAGAAACCCTTGCAGACCAAACCAGATTCCAACAAGTGCAAAACTTGTAATTGGCGGAGAGATGAATAGGACAACCTTTCCTCCTCTTGCATCATCTCTTTTAAGAACCTGGTACCCTCGATGCCTAAGTTCCCCCACTTTGTTATCAACTTCTCTTATGGACAGATTCCTGCGGTCTGAATATTGGTCCAATGGTAGATTATCCATCATTTTATTATTTTTAGTATTTTTTGAACCATGAGATTCTATTTTACCTTGAGCATTGTAATTCTTTACATCACTATAAATAGGAGGAATTGAATATTCTTTAGTATATGGCCTATCATAAAATGAATAGCCATAGATAAAACATGGAATAGCTATAATTAATGCTATAATCATCGATATTCTACTAACTTTTTCGTAACTTTCTTTTCTGCTAAAATATTGAAAGATAGTTATTAACATAATAATGTCAATTACAACAAATAATATCAAAAATAATCCAGTATTATATGATATATTATCAATATCATTCTGTATTGCTGCCAATTCTCTGGAGAATTCTTCTATCTTACTATAATAATTGTCAACTAATTTAAAAATATCGCTAAAATCAGTTAGGCTGCTTTGAAAAAGAACACTGTTCGATAAAATCTTGAACATGCGATTCTCCTCTAATAATAATCCGCTCAGGTGAGACCGTTCCCAGCCGCCGCTACAATAGTACGAAGTTTTTTCACAGACAGAGCCTCATTCTGCCAGTCAATTTTTTTATCGGTCATTGGGTTCATTAACTTTATGAATTTTTTACACTAAATTAAGAAGGCGTTCCTCAAATCAGGCTGCCGAAACGGCGCTCCCAGGCGGCCTTGAGGGTTTCCAGGGGAGCCGAGAGCAGGGGCTGCCCATGCCGCACAATCTTCACGGTTTGATCGGACCTCACCTGCCCGATTAAGGTGAGAGGCTGGCCCCGAAAGAGATCTTCCAGACGGCCCTGGTGGGCCGGGTCGACGCTCACCAGGAACCGTCCGGCCGACTCGGAATAGAGACTGGCGTAAGCCGGGGATTCCGGTGCCACCAGGCTCAGGTCCACCTCGATGCCCAACCCCGCGGCCAGGCTGGCTAAAGCCAGATGCACCCCCAAGCCGCCCCGATAGAGGCCGTGGGCCGAAGCCATCAATTCGGCCTGGCCGGCCTCCTCCAGCAGGCGGTAGTATGCCAGGAATTCCTTATAGCGCACCTCAGGCACGCTCAGTCCCACATAGCCCAACAGCTCGTAAAACTCCGAGCCGCCCAGCTCCGGCCGGGTGTCGCCCACCAGGTAAATGGAATCCCCGGGTCGCTTCCACTCCAGGCTCAAGGCCCGCTTAAGATCCGGCAGGACACTGACCGCAGTGAAAAATAGGGTGGGCAGGCCGCTCACCCGGTGCATCTCCCCGTACGCCCCGGGTATCAGGCCATCCACATACATGCTGTCTTTGCCGGACAACAACGGGATACCGTAAGCCAGGCACAGGTCCTTGAGCGCCAGGCAGGACCGCACCAACTGGGCTGCTTTATAGCGGCCGTCAGGGTTCATGCGGGGATCGTATTCCACACTGGGCCAGCAGAAATTGTCCACTCCTCCGATGTGATCCAGGGTTCCGCCCACCGCCAACAGGCGCCGCACCGCTTCATCGATGGTCACCGCGGTCATGTGATAAGTGTCGATCTGGGAGTAGGCAGGACACAAGGCCAGGCTTAAGGCCAGTCCCCGGTGCGAGTTTGGCCGGGGTCTGAGGATGGCGGCGTCGCCTGGGACCGGGGTAAACTCCCCCACCAGGGGTTTGATTACGCTGGCTCCCTGGACCTCGTGATCGTACTGGCGGATGATCCACTCCCGGGAACAGATATTGGGCCGGTCCAGCAGGGCCAGGAGCATGCCCAGGTGATCCCCGGGGTCGCCCAAAACCGGCTCGGTCAGGCGGGTCTCCGGTGGCAGCCACTCGGCTTCGAACTCCCAGGGAGGGAACTCCTCCTCCAGGAACGATAAGTCCATAAACGCGCAGGTGCGTCCCTGGTATTTTACCTCCAGGACCCCGCTGTCGGTATAGCGGCCCATGACACTGGCCTCCACCGCATGCTTCCGGGCCAGGCCTTTGAAGCGGGCTTCGTGTTCAGGTTTTACCCCTATCACCATGCGCTCTTGGGATTCAGACACCCAAATCTCCCAGGGGTCCAGCCCCTGGTACTTAACGGGCACTGCTTCCAGCCAGACCTCCCCGCCGCCAGCCATTTGGGCCGATTCTCCCACCGCCGAGGATAGCCCGCCACCGCCGCAGTCGGTGATGAAGGTGATGAGCCCCTGGTCCCGGGCCTCTAACAAAAAATCGTGCATGTTCTTCTGGGTGTAGGGGTCGCCGATCTGGACGTGGCCGGCCGGGGTGCCCGGGGACGAGACCTCGGACGATGCGGTCACCCCGTGAATCCCGTCTTTGCCAACCCGGCCGCCGCAAGTGATAATCAAATCGCCGGGGTGAGCCGCTTTCTCTGCCCCGGGCTCGCCTTTGATCTTCAGGGGCAGCAACCCCACCGCACCCACAAATACCAGGGACTTGCCCAGGTAAGCAGCATCAAAATAAAGGGCGCCGTTGACGGTGGGTATCCCGCTCTTATTGCCGCCGTCCTTGACGCCTTCGATGACGCCATCCAGGAGACGCCGGGGGTGCAGCCGGGGCTTGAGCGGCCCGGCATAGCCTCGGGGTCCCACGCAAAAGCCGTACATACCCCCGATGAGGCGAGCTCCTTTGCCGGTGCCTAAAGGGTCCCGGTAAACGCCCACAATGCCGGTGAGGGAACCGCCGTAGGCCTCCAGGTTGGAAGGGGAGTTGTGAGTTTCGCCCTTGATTACATAGGAAAACTCGTCGTCCAACTGCCCCACTCCGGCGTTGTCCCAGAGCACCGAAACTACCCAGGGTTTAAGCTGGGCAATCTCCCGGGTGGGCGCGGAGATGCAGACCTTGAAAGGATTGTCCAGGATGAAGCTTTCCCCGCTCCCCGCGTCTCGGTAATGAAACCGCCCCCGAAAGGTGTTGTGGTTGCAATGGTCGCTCCTGGCCTGGGCCAGGTATTCCAGTTCCACGTCGGTGGGGGCCGCCAGTCCCACCGCGGCCCGCTGGGCCTTAACTTCGGGGCGCTGAAAATAATTTAAGATAACCGGCAGGTCGGCATCCCGGAGCGCCAGATGGCGCTGGCGGCTCAATTCCTTGAGGACCTCCGGTGAAGCCAGATCAAAGGCCGCAACCCTAGGAGTGTGGGCCAGCATAACCCGGGGCAGAATAATCCCCACTCCATGCTCGGAATCCCAGGTCTCCCGGGAAAATATCCGAAATTCCTGGACCATGTCGTTGGCCAGAAGTTCCCGGGCGATCTGGGCCGCGTGGTTCTCGGTGAGGCTATCGCCGGTTAGTAGGAAGAGCTTGGAGGTATACACCGCGGCGTCCACCGGCAGAGATTCCCCCAGGTAGGCCGTGATGGCTTCCAGGGCTACGGTCCCGGCCGTATCCCGTACCCCGGGTTTAAAGCCCACCCAGATGGCCCACTGGAAATCCCGGGCCAGGGTCTGAAAGCTTGATACCTGGGTGGTGGGATGCGTGAAGATATCCGTGCGGATTGCCTCCAAGGTCGTCAGAGGCAGGTCCAACTCCAGCATAAGGACCCGCAAAACCCGGACCGCGGTAAGGTCGAGACCGAAGTATTCCCGGGCCTGGCGGCGCACCCCCTCCCCTTCTGCGTCTGTAAGGTCCGGGCGCCAACCGATTTCCAGCCGTACTGCCATAGCTCTCCCTGGCATATTCATGGATTGATATAGAAAATATACCTCAAGGTGAGCCGGATATAAAGGTTAAGTTTGCGGTCCAAGAATGAGGAGGAGAATCAAGACTAAAAGCTATTTCAAAACCTTGCAGCAGGGAACAACGTCATTCTGAACGCAGCGAAGTACTCTCATGGTCAATAAATTGAGATCCTTCACTTCGTTCAGGATGACAGCAATGGCGATTTTGGACTAGCGTGGGGTCTTTTCCCGGGGACCAGGAGAGCAGACTTCAATCGCCCAAGGTTCAACATAACCTTAACAGGCGTTTGAAAATTGGCGCTGTGGCTTCGCATGAATCTGGAAACTCAAACGGTGGGTCTTACCGTGGTCACAGATATAGGTGTGGTAATTGCCATCTTGCGGGAGGTTGGATACGACACCCATAATCACGAGAGTTGTCAAACCCTCAAGGTTGAACTGCAGCAATTCGTGTTTTTGGCAGCCGGAATCAACTAATCTCAGCATCCTCGGTTCCTCCTTGAACTGAGACCTACTTTTTTGGGGCAATACGCATCCTTGCGAACCCCGATACTGCCTCCTATTATGCATAAATGAGTATTTTTTTCTATAGGTAAAATTGCTCAAAAACCTCTAGGCAAAAATACCTAACGTAAAAAAATACCTATCATTGTTAGGAAGAAAACCAAATGGTAAGATGGCATTCGCTAATATTCCCAGTGGTCAAAAGTCGCGGCCTCGGTTCAACCCTTCCTGATCATCTCTCATGTCTTGACCAGCACCGCGGCAAAAAAGGCGTCCAGGTCATGTACTTCCGGAGAGCTGCGGAAATAACCGGGGGGCTGTACCAGATAAGCCTGAGGCGGCAGCAGGTTTGCATCGGTGGCCAGGTGAAATTCCGGGTGTTCGGTAAGAAAATGATCAATCTGTGACTCATTTTCCTCGGGTTCGGTAGTGCAGGTGATATACAGCAGGCGACCGCCCGGTTTTATGACCCTGCCGGCCTCATCCAGCATGGCGGCCTGCCGGGGCGGAAACGTGGCCAGGTCCTCCTCCTTAAGCCGGCTCTTGATCTCCGGGTGGCGCCGCAGGATTCCAAGGGCCGAGCACGGGACGTCCAGAACCACCGCGTCCATCGTACCGCTTTTCAAGGGTAGAGTCATAGCCGCGTCTGCCTGGATGGGATAGGCTATCTCCACCCCCCAGCGCCGCGTGTTCTTCCTGAGCTCCTTAAGGCGCCCCGCATGGCGGTCCACCGCCGCCAGCAGGCCGGAATTGACCATGGCTTCAGACAGGTGGGTGGTCTTGCCCCCTCGGCCGGCCCCGATTTCTGCAAGGCGCAGCCCCGGCCCCAAGGGGAGCAAACCGGAAATCAACTGGGCCCCTTCATCCTGGAAGAGCCAGAGGCCTTCCCGATAGGACGATAACTCGGTGGGCGAGGTTTGAATGCTCTCGAAGATGAGGCCCACCGGGGAAAACCGGCAACGCCGGGCAACCACTCCCTCCCGGGCCAACCGGGCTATGAGGGTGGCGGGATCGGTTTTTAGGGTGTTGACCCGCACGGAGAGCGGCGGAACCCGGTTGTTGGCGGCCAGGCGGGCGGCGGTGGCCTCAGGCCCAGAGCGCGTCAGCCAGCGTCTCACCAGCCAGGCAGGGTGCGAGTGCAACACGCTTAAGCCCAACACCGGATCGGCTGCGGGATCGGGCAGGGGCGGCACCTCCTCTGCGGCCAACCGGCGCAACACTGCGTTGACAAAGCCTACATGACTCTTGGGCAGGCCCCGGGCCTTAGCCAGATTCCCGGCTTCATGGAGTACCGCCCTGGCTGGCACCCGATCTAACATGAGGATCTGATACGCTCCCAGGCGGAGAAGTTGCAAGACCAGGGGATGGAGTTTTTTCAGGGGCATATCCGAAAGGCGGGACAAGACATAATCAAGCCGCACCTCCCAGCGCTTCACCCCCTGCACCAACTCTAGCAGCAAGCCCCGCTCCGGCCTCGATAGATCCCGATGACGCTTGAGGGTGGCGGCGAGCAATTCCTCGACCGACTCTCCGTGCCGGGCGGCCGCGGCCAAAATATCCAGGGCCAGGGCCCGGGCGCCGGTGGAATGTGGCAATGCCTGAGGTTTACTCATAGTTCAGTCATACTCAAATCGTCATAACGAAACTTTTGATCACTCATTTTATAATTTACCAGCATATCACCAAGTGTGGGTAAGCCTCCTAAATTAAGGCTACCTGCCTGGGCAAGACGTTTGATAATTGTGAACATCATGTTAATAAGACTGATCATAGTCTTTCCATGGCCGGCCAGGTGTTTCCCTCAATCCCCTATGAGTGATTAATATCAGGCCTTTTCTTATTATAGGCATTAAAAATGCATTTAATTGAACAGAATCAAAAATACCGCACCTCAGAAGGGAGAACGTCATACTAATCAATATCTATTACCATTCCCCGAAGAACCGCGATTATCTCCACCACGTGGTTGATTCGTCCGGGATATGCCGGGTAAAGGATTTTCAGAACCTTGAGGATCTGAAAGGAGACCATACGGCCGATGTGGTGCTCTTGGAATACCAGGACAACAATCCCGCACTTGACTCCTGGATTGCCCAGACCACTGCTCAGCCCGACTGCCCAGAGATTTTCCTCTTCGTGGAAGAGGCATCGCCCCCGTTCATATGGAAAGCCCTGAAGTTGGGAGCTCGCGAAATCTTCCCCGGCGCCATGCAGCCCGAAGCATTGCAAGATGCGGTATTACGGCTAGGGATGCGCAAGGCCGCCCGTGCCAGGCAATCATAAATTTGCCTTGAATGCACCACCTATTCGTGGCTTCACTTGAATTATAGGTGTCCTCTCTTTCCTTATATTTTTGATATTTTTGCCCCGAATACCGTCTTTTCCCAGTCCCGCGCCTGCACCTTCTTGTAATACCAAGTTGCGCTCATAGAAGTAAAAATAGCTTCGGTTTTGTAGAGGCACACTTGCATGTGCGACCACTCTGAGGGCGGACACATAGGTCCGCCCCTACAAAAACTATAATTACCTGTATGACCGCAACTTGGTATAAGCTATCATCCATCGCCCGCACTCCGTCCGAGCCACTCGTATGATAAGCTGTTATACTCATTGCCAAAAGTTTTTCACTTATCCACCCCTCACCCTGGCCCTCTCCCACAAGGGGAGAGGGGAATTATAAGGAAAGAACTTTTGGCAATCGCTATAAATGCTTGCATCCTGCCCGCGGTGTAGCTTAAATGTTCTAAAGCAGAATAACCGGCAGATTTTCTTGATGAACCAAGGCAGTTACTGGGACCGGCAAGTTTATGGTCAAAATCTTATTGGTTTCCGGGCAGTCATATGGTCCTCAGTAATAAATCGGCGATTCAGCAAGCCAAAGATAAATTGGGCCGCGGTCTGGACCGGGTGCTGACGCTACGGCCCGAGTGGCCCCTGGCCCTGGCCCTGGTGCTCAGCGGCGCCCTGAATATCGAAAGCGGCCTCAGGTACAACCTGGTGCCATTCACCCAGATCGGACCCCTATCCAGCGTGGCCCAATCGCTGTCGGTGCTGGGAAGCAGCACCCAGGTCTTTCTGGGAGCCTCTCTGGTGCTGGTGGGCCTCGGCTTGTTAAAGCGGTTGGCCTCGGCCTGGGCCTTTGCCGTGCTGCTTTTGGCGGTCACTCTGGGGGTCAACCTGGCCCAGGGAAACCAGGGCGCCAGCCTGATTCTCTCCGGTCTGATACTCCTGGCCCTCTTAGTCTTCAAGCGGCACTTCACCTTCCGCACCGCCACAGCACATTACATCTTCTCTTTCATGGGCATGCTGGCCATCCTGGTGTACGGCACCTTTGGCGCTTACATGTTGGGGGAGGGATTCCACCCCAAAATCCATGACCTGATCTCGTCCTTTTACTTCACCATCATCACTCTGGCCACGGTGGGCTATGGCGATATCGTGCCGATTACCCAGGAAACCCGGTTCTTCGTCGTGTCCCTGCTGATCGTGGGTTTGAGTGTCTTTGCCACCTCGATCGCTTCGATCCTGGGCCCCGCCCTTTCAGAAGAGATTGATCGCTTTTTCAACCCCAGGGAAAAAAAAATGAAGCCGACAAATCACGTTATCCTGGCGGGGGAAGGCGCCCTGGCCGCCAATACCTCCCGGGAGCTCCAGGCCCGGGGCATCCCCTTCGTGCAGATCATTGCCACGGCCTCAGTCCCCCCGCACCTGCCGGAAGATCTGGTGGTACGCGGCAACCCCGGCGATGACCAGGTCCTCAGAGAAGCAGGTATCGACAGCGCCATCCTGGTCATTGCCGCTCGGGACGACGATGGCGAAAACGCTTTCATCTCCCTGGTGGCCAAGGATTTAAACCCCAACGTCAAAGTCCTGGCAGTCGCCAGTTCGGCCGGCTCCATCCGCCGGTTGAGGTTGGCCCGGGCCGAAATCGTCTTCGCGCCGTCGGTGGTGGGAGGCCGCATGCTCGCCAACATCGTGGAAGGCAAAGAGATTCCCCAAGAGTTCAAAGACCTTCTGGAGGGCAAACGGAAAAAACCTGAAACCAAATGATCGGAGAGGCTGACCTGCTGGGGTGCGCTTTCAACCCCTGGCCGTTTCAGGCCGGCTGAGGCTGGGGCTTCTCGGTGGCCACTGCGGGCTGCGGCAGCAGAAAGGTGGTCAGGGCTTCTTCTACCTTTTCCAGGTTGACTTGGGTATCGTAGCACGGACCGTGGGGGCGGTGGTTGATAATCCCGAAAACCGGCAAAGGATAACTGTCCTGAATGCCGCTGCTGAGGTCCCGCTCGCAGGCCACGGCGATAATCAGGCGGGGTTTGCGTTCCACCACGATGCGGCGAGCCAGAGTGCCGCCGGTGGCCACTGCCAGCCCCACGCCGTATTTTTCCGACAAATCCACCAACCCGGTTATGGGACATTTGCCGCACCGTTTGCAGTGCACCGTGCTGCCCGTAATCCGAAACTGGCATTCGTGGAATTGTAGGCAATGGGGCATGAGCAGGAGTAGTTTATCCGCCGTGGTGCGCAGGTGTTGCGCCAAAACCAATTGATTATTGATTTCGATGAACGAGCGCCTCACCTTTTCCTTGGAGACGCCGGCTAATTTCCCCACTCCGCTCATCAAGGGCAGGAGCAGCTTGATCACCAAACCCCGAAGTTTGCGGGAAAAGAACAGGTCCCTTCCTAAGACCACGGTCAGGGCCAGCATAACCAGGATACCCAGCACCATTAGGAGCAGGACGCTGAAAATGATCCCCAGGACGACAGGCAGATCGGGATGGATCGTAGTCAGGCCCACGTAGGGCACATACCAGAGGATTCCCAGGATGAGGGTGAACAAAAAGCAGGTGAGCGCCAGCAAGCCCAGAAAGGTGCGCTTCTGAGGCCGCAGGGAATTGCCGCCGTTCAATATTTTCACCGGCTCATCCATGAGTAGTCCTACTCCAGCACTTGCCCGATCAGGGATTGACCCCGTAAGAATTCGGCGGCTATAAGGCGCTTGTGCCCGGCCAGTTGCACTTCCTTCACCGTGACGCTTCCCTGGCCGCAGGCGATTTCCAGACCTTGAGGGGTCAGACGCAGCACCGTCCCCGGTGCCGCCAAACTCCCCTCGCTCTTTTTCAGCCGGGCTCCGAAAACCTTGATAACTCGGCCCCGCCATTGGGCGGCAGCGCCGGGCCTCGGGTCCAGTCCCCGAATCCAACCCGCCACTTCCGGGGCCGAAAGCTCCCAATGCACCCGGCGCATCTCTCGGGAGATAGGCGGGGCCAGGGTAACCTCAGACTCGTTTTGCGGATTTTTGATGGCTTCTCCCCGGCGCAGGCTGTCCAAGGCTTGAACCAGCAAGGCCGCACCCCGCTCCGCCAACCGGGAATACAAGGTTTCGGAATTGTCTTCCGCGGTAATGGGGACCTGCTCCTGGAGGAAAATCGGTCCCGCATCCAGTTCATAGCGCAGCCACTGGATGGTTACCCCGGTCACCTTATCCCCCTTGATCAGCGCCCAATTGATGGGGGCTGCCCCCCGGTAACGCGGCAAAAGGGAGGCGTGGACATTGAGAGAACCCACGGCTGGCACGGCCAGAATCTCAGGCGTGAGAATCCGGCCGTAGGCCACGACAATCATGAGTTCCGGTTTAAGCGCCGCAAAACTTTTGACCAACTCCGGGTCTTTGAGACGCTGCGGCTGCAGCACTGGCAGATTCCATTCCTGCGCCAGTTCCTTCACCGGCGAGGGAGTGACTACCTGGCCCCGCCCCCGGGGCCGGTCCGGTTGCGTCACCACGGCCGCCACCTCTTCCCCCGCGGCCAGGATGGCCTCCAGAGACGGCAAGGCGAACTGGGGGGTGCCCATGAAAATCAGGCGCCAGGGTCCTGATTTCACCTGGCTCCCACCTGTTTCTTCAATCGTCTTAAGAAGAGTCCCCGCTTGAGGCGGCTGATATGATCGATAAACAGAATGCCGTTCAGATGGTCGATTTCGTGCTGCAGGACCACCGCCAGCAACCCCTCGCCGGTAATTTCAATGGGCTTGCCTTCCCGGTCCAGGCCCTTCACCAGCACCTGAGCATGGCGCTGCACCTCGGCAGAGAAGTCCGCCACCGACAGGCAGCCCTCTTCATGGATGATCTCCCCTTCCGAAGCGACGATGCAGGGATTGAGCACCACCCAAGGTTTCCGGGCCCTGCCCTCCTTGTGGGCCACATCAAAGACAATAAGACGCTTAAGTTCCCCCACCTGGTTGGCGGCCAGCCCCAGACCTGGCGCGGCATACATGGTCTCGGTCATATCGTCGATGAGGCGCTGCAATTTTCCATTAATATTCGCAACTTCCTCGGCTTCTCGCCGCAGCACCGGATCGGGCAATTTGCAAATCGGTAACACTGCCATAAGCTTGACAATTCGTGGAGAATGTTAATTTGTGTGCTTTAACTTTAAGGCATAACTGGAAAATTTTCAAGAACTCACCCGTCGGAAGGGCAAAAATCTGGACGTAACCACGGTTCGGACCGTTGGGGGCGTTAAAAGAAAAAGGTGAGGGGCCGCTTAAGGCACCCCTCACCGTCAGGAGGAGGGTTAGAGGATTAGAGGGAATTCTTACTTGGCCGGACCAGCAGGGGCTGGACCACCAGGACCCATGCCGCCACCGGGGCCGACCATGGGGCAGCCGCCAGGTCCCATACCACCGCCAGGTCCGCCCATGCCACGGCCCATTCCCATGTGGCCGAAACCTTGCGCCAGTTGCGGAGAAATTTTACGGGCTTCCAGCCGGAAGGCCACGCTCTTTTCCTGCATCTGGCCCTTAACGGCATTCAACTCTTTCTGTTTGGCGACAATTGCCTTCTCGTCGGGATTTTCGGCCTTCCATAACGCCGCTAACTCCGCGTGCTTGACCATCATCTGTTTGCGGACATCCGCAGTATCGTTCATGAACTTCTGCTTAAGATCAAAGAGCTTTCCGGCTTGCTCGGGGCTGAGGTTCATGGCTCCCATCATACCGCAACCCATGCCGCCCATGCCGCCGCGGGCCCAAGAGGACACCGCCAGACTCGCGGTCAACGCCAGGGCCAACAGAATCACCAAGGACATCTTACTTACTTTCATCTGCTCGTATCTCCTTTAGTCTCTGCTTCAGGTTTATCAGGCCGTTAATCCGGCCTTTAGTAAGTTAAACCCAAAGCAGTACCAAACCCGGCGCGGCAGAGTGATTTTTTTCTGGGGCTGGATATAGCGTTTGCCAAAAGCTTTTTCCTTTAAGGTACATTGTCTAATACCGAGTTGCATTCAAAGAGCAATGTTGGGTAGGCGCAGGCTATAGCCTGCGCCTGCACAGGCGAGACGCCTGTGCCACCGTTTGAATGCGAATTGGTATAAGAAGCTAAATCCCCCCTAACCCCCCTTTTCCAAAGGGGGGAACTTGGCGGAATTGCTTTAAAAGTCCCCCTTTGAAAAAGGGGGATTTAGGGGGATTTAGAAATCCTGCAATCAGAAAGAATTTTTGGCAACTGCTATAGGACAGTTTGCAGGAACGTTGTGAAAAAATCAAAGTGCGATGGGCGCCGGTCATTGACCCCAGCCCCACAAGGATATGACTGTGCAGGATCAAAGCCCGGCGTCAAGCAGGCGCGTCCATCCCCTCCCCGGAGATCCGCGCCTGGCAATGCTTTCGCTTATCCCGCTTCCCCAGTTCACGCCTCCCCTTTGGTCTTACGCCAATTCCGGTAGATTTCCGGGGGCACCGAGGTGAAACTGATGAGGACTTCACACCGGCCCTCACCCTGGGGCTTCACCCGGGTGACCTTGCCATAGATATGGCCCGGGAGGGGTTCTTGCTTTTCATCCAGGAAAATTAAGCGGACATCCTCCCATGGCTCCACTTTATCCGCTGAGGTCAACACCGCGCCGGTATCACACAGATGCGTCACCCAGGCCTGGATGGTGGCCCCGGTGACAATCTTATTTTTGAGATGGTGCAATTGCACCTTGATCTCCTGCGGCAGCAACTCCGGCACCTCTGACTTATCCGGCAGCCGGATATGGTAAGGGGCGCCAATCCCCTGGACGTCATAGAGTGTGGCCCGCCCCGGCATCCCCTTCATCTCCACTTCCAGCTCATTTCTCACTTCCACCAGATCCTTCACTTTACGGTAAGTTGCAGCGCTGATCAGCACCTGTCCCGCCAGAGCGAAGCCTTCCATGCGGGCGGCAAAATTCACGTCGGACCCCACGACGCTATATTTGGTCCGCCTCTCCGAGCCAATGTTGCCCACCACCACGGTACCGGTATTCACGCCGATACCCATGGCCAACAGGGGGAAGCCGTCGGCCGCGTTTGCCGCGTTGAGTTCAGCCATGGCCGCCTGCATCCGCAAGGCGCAGGCTACGGCCCGGGCCGGGTGATCCTCCAGAGGCTCAGGTGCGCCAAAGAAGGCCAGGATGCCATCTCCCAGGATCTCGTCGATAACGGCCCGGTCGTCCAGAAGGATTTCTATCATCTTGCTCAGGTAACGGTTGAGAAAAGTAATGACCTGCTCCGGCTCCATCTCGGAGATGATGGCGGTGAAGCCTCGCAAATCCGACATGATGAGGGAGACTTCCCGGGTCTCTCCCCCCATTTCCAAGGCTTCTTCAGAGGCCAGCAACTTGGTCACCACTTCCTGGGTGACGTACCGCCCAAACGTGTCCCGGATGAAATCACGTTTGGCAATGTAGCCGGTGAGCTGCTCGCCCAGGTGGTTAAACGAAGTGGCCAGTTCCGCCACCTCCCTTACCCCCCGGACGGGTACGGCCACGGCAAAGTTGCCCTCCCCCACCTCTCGCACCCCATCCCGGAGGCGGGAAATGGGTCGGGCGATGGCGCCTGCAAACCACAACCCCGAAAAGCCGCCGATCAGGCATAGGGCCAGCCCGGCAACGAGGCCGGCCACCATGACTTTCTGGTTGAGGGCGGCAAAATGTTCTCCGATCTGCTGCCTGGCCTCCGCCGTTACGAGCCGGCAGGAGTCCTGCATCCGCTGTTGGGCGGGGGAAAAAAATTCATCCAGATTGACGATAGCTGCAACAATGAAGGGTGTGCCGGGAATATGAATTCTCACCGAGAATCTTTTCCGTTCCCTTTTATTCTTATCGAAAAAAGTGAAATAACCTTTAACCAGGTTGGTGGTGAAGGAACGCCTGATCAACTCTGTGGTCTCCGGGTATTCCTTCTCCCAATCCAACTGGTTGCGGCCTTCCACGCTTGCATCGGGATGAAACAGAATGTAGCCGTTCTTATCGTATAAATCCACGTACCCGGCGGGACCGTCCGGCGTGTAAATCGATTGGGTGGCGATCTTTCTGAGCAAGGGGTCACGCCGCAGTTTGGCGTAATCGTAGGTTTGCTTCCCTCCCAAGAGATAAGCCAACTCCCGGGCCACGTCTTCGGCCTTATCCTGGACAATATATTCCCCCACCCGCGTGAGAATGTGGTCCGAATAGCGCACATTCGCCTCGGTCACTTGACCAATGGCGCGATCCGCGATGGTAATCGCGCTCTTGGTAAGGTTACGCATGACGTAATCGTCGATAAACCAGGCGCCGATCCCCAAGATGACGATGAGCGCCAGATAGGACAGAAGCAAATGGGTGCGCAGTTTCATTGACACTCCAGGCTATCCCTAATCCGAGGGGCCAAAAAGTTGCGGTCGGAGCCTCTTTTCGGGATCATACAATGTTTCGGCAACTTTGAGAGAAAAATTGAATGGGATTTTGGGGAGGAAGTAATACCAAGTTGCGCTCATAGAAGTAAAAATAGCTTCGGTTTTGTAGAGGCACACTTGCATGTGCGACCACTCTGAGGGCGGACACATAGGTCCGCCCCTACAAAAACTATAATTACCTGTATGACCGCAACTTGGTATAAGGCGGGTCCGGCGTTAGACTGGGCTCAGGGATAGATCCGATCCAACAGGCGCGGAAAGGGGATGGTTTCCCGGACATGGTGCAGGCCGCAGAGCCAGGCCACCAATCGTTCGACGCCCATGCCGAAGCCACCGTGGGGCACGCTGCCGTAGCGCCTTAAATCAAGGTACCATTCCAGGGGCTCCTGGGGCAGATGATGTTCTTGAATGCGGGCAACCAGGGTGTCCAGGTCATGGATGCGGCTTGAGCCCCCGACGATTTCGCCGTAGCCCTCCGGGGCCAGCATGTCCACGCAGAGCACGAGCCTCGGGTCATCCGGGTCCGACTCCATATAGAAAGCTTTGGCCTCCTTGGGGTAGCGGTGCACCAGCACCGGGCGGGAAAACCTTTGGGAGAGCACGGTCTCTTCATCCCCGCCCAGATCGTCCCCCCAGGCCAGGTCTTTGCCCTCCTGCTTCAGGATCGCCAGGGCCTCGGTATAGCTCAGGCGGGGGAACGGCCCGGTCACGTCCTGTAAAGGCGTCAGGTCCCGCTCTAACAGGCGCAGGTTTGACTCCTGACGTTCCAGCACTCTAATGACTGCGGTACGCACCAAGGATTCGGCCAGTTCCATGACGTCGTCCAGCGTATAGAAGGCCGCTTCGGCCTCCACCATCCAGAACTCGGTCAAATGCCGCCTGGTCTTGGATTTTTCCGCCCGGAAGGTGGGCCCGAAGCAGTACACCCGGCCCAGGGCCATGGCCGCGGCCTCCAGGTAAAGCTGGCCGCTCTGGGACAAATAGGCCTTGCCCCGGTCCAGATAGTTCGTCTCAAAGAGACTGGTGGTGCCTTCGCACGCGGTGGGAGTGAGGATGGGCGTATCCACCAGGACAAAGCCCCGGTCATGGAAAAAATCCCGGCAAGCCCGGATGACCTCGTCTCGGATTCTCAAGATGGCCTGCTGCCGGGGAGACCTAAGCCACAGGTGCCGCCGATCCATAAGAAAAGCCACCCCATGTTCCTTGGGGGAAATGGGATATTCCGGAGCAATGTGGATCGGGGTAATCTGAGTAACCTCCAATTCATAGCCACCGGGGGCCCGGGGCTCAGCCTTGACGCGGCCTGAAAGCATCAAGGAGGATTCCAGGGTAAGCTGCTCGAAGTTCTGAAACTCCTCTTCCGGAAGATTCCCCTTGACCAACACCCCTTGGGCCAACCCGGTGCCGTCCCGGACCACCAAAAAGCGAATCTTGCCACTGGAACGCAGGTGGTAGACCCAACCCCGCAGGGTCACAATCTCCCCGATGTGGTGCGCAAGCTTAGAAATATCAGAAATTATGGGCTTTTCTGCCATCATTCTTATTCTCTAGTTGCGGCCCTAACCGTCCGCCTAACCTCTAATAACAAACTCCTAACGCCCGCCCCTGACCGCTACAGCATAATCTTTATATGGGCTTTTTCCCGCAAGGTCTTGACCCATTCGGTAAACTCCTTCTCCATGTCCTGCTGAGTCAGCATCCGGCGAATCTCCGGAGCGACCTCTTCGAAGGGACGGGCCTCGCCGCTGCGGCGGCCCGCTACCTGAATCAACTGAAAGCCCTCCGGGGTTGCCACCGGCGCCACTTCCTTGGGTTTAAGTTTTGCCAGATATTCGCTCAATCGGGGGTCCAAATCGTTTTGGGAAACAAAGCCTACATCCGTGGGGCTGAGGGAGAACTTGCCGGCCGCCTCCACAAAAGGTACTCCCCGATTGACATCTTTTAAGATGGCTTCAGCCCTTTGCTTGACCTCTTCTTTTTGTGCATCGGTGGCTCCCGGGGGAAAGGGCATTCTTATGGTTAAGAGATGCACTTGGACCCCACCTTGCTTGAAGCGCTCCTCATAGACACGCCGCACCTCGGCCTCATTGACCGCGACCTTGGTCCCCACTGCCACCGCCACCAACCGGTCTTGGATTATTTGATCGGTAATCTGCTGCTTGAATTCTTTTAACGACAGTCCCTGGCTAGCCAACCCTTTGGCCAGGCTTTCGTCATCAGGAATATTATTGCGCTTCTTGAAGTGGTTTAAAGCTTCATCCAATTCTTTGGGACTCAAAGTAATACCCCGGCGTTTAGCCTCCGCCTTGGCTAATTTGCGGTCGATCAACGCTTCCAGCATCTCCCGCTGCACTCTCTTGTCCGGGTGGCCTGTGGGTTTAACCCCAGACCGCGCCTGGATCGACTTCTCCAGGTTCTGCAACTCCGACATGGTAATGATATCGTTGTTTACTTCGGCCACAATCCGGTCCACTACTTCAGCCGTTCCCGTCCTCGCCAGGCTCAACTGGACCAGAACCACCACGAGAACGCTGATCCATATCTTCTTAATTTTGGTCATTGATTTAATCCTCTATCTCAGGCTTAACAAAAGACTGGACTTCTTTCAAGCAGTTTTGCAAGCGCTCAATGAGCGTGCCGCTTTCCGGGAGATGAATCCGTAAGGTTTGTTCCGGCGAAAGGCGAAAGGTGCGCGGCTTCTTTTTGAGCATATCCAGCAAACGGGGCACATCCAGGCGCTCCGGATGGGCAAATTGCAACACCGCATAACTGCCCTGCATATCCAGGCGTTTGACCCCCAACTGCCGCAACCGGTGTTTGGCCCGGACCACCTCTAAAAGGTTACGCCCCTCCGGGGGCAGCGGTCCGAAGCGGTCCAGGAATTCTTCCTCCAGTTCCATCACCATCGCCGGGGTCAGACGGCCGGAAAGACGCCGATAGAGCGCCAGACGCTGCTGCACATCGGGGACATAATCTTCGGGCAGATATGCGGCCAGGGGGAGATGAATTTCCGGGTCCGGCGTCTCTTCCTCCGGGGCTTCCCCTTTGTATTCCCGGATGGCGCTCTCCAGCAGTTGCAGATAAAGCTCATAGCCCACTTCGGCCACCTGGCCCGATTGCGCCTGGCCCAACAGGTTGCCGGCCCCCCTGATCTGGAGGTCGTGCATGGCGATTCTGAACCCGGACCCCAACTCCGTAAACTCCATCAAGGCCTTGAGGCGCTTTTGGGCCTCGTTGGTTAGCGCGGCCTCGTCTGGGACCAGCAGATAGGCGTAGGCCTGGGCCTGGCTGCGCCCCACCCGGCCTCGCAACTGATAGAGTTGGGCCAACCCCATGGTATGGGCCCGATTGATGATGATGGTGTTGGCCGCAGGGATATCCAGTCCGGCCTCGATGATGGCCGTGCACACCAGAACATCCACCTCCCGGTGCCAAAAACGCACCATCACCTTTTCCAGTTCCTTTTCCGGCATCTGGCCGTGGGCCATGGCCACCCGGGCTTCCGGCACCATTTCTTTAACGTGCCGGGCCCAGACGCCCAGGCTGCGCACCCGGTTATGCACGAAAAAGACCTGGCCGCTTCGCACCATTTCCCGGCGGATGGCGGCTTGGATCACTTCGGGCTCAGGCCGGCAGACATAGGTTCGAATAGCCCGCCGGTTCTCCGGCGGCGTATTGATCAGGCTCAATTCCCTGAGGCCCGTGAGGGATAACTGCAAGGTCCGGGGAATGGGGGTGGCGGTCAGCGTCAGGACATCCACGGTACGCCGCCATTCCTTCAGCCGCTCTTTCTGGCGCACCCCGAAGCGCTGCTCTTCATCGATGATTGCCAGCCCCAAATCCCGAAAAGCGACGTCCTTGGACAGCAACCGGTGGGTGCCGATGAGGATGTCCACTTTGCCCTGGGCCACCTCAACCAGGATGCTCTTTTGTTCCTTCGGAGTTTTGAACCGGCTGAGCACCCGCACCTCTAAAGGGAAGTGAGCCAGGCGGTGCCGGAAAGTGTCATAGTGCTGCTCCGCCAACACCGTGGTGGGCACCAGGACCGCCACCTGCTTGCCGTCCGTGGCGGCCTTAAACGCGGCCCGCACCGCCACCTCGGTTTTACCGTAGCCCACGTCGCCGCAAATCAGCCGGTCCATGGGCTTCTCCGAAACCATGTCCCCCAGCGTGTCGGCGATGGCCTGCAACTGGTCGGGAGTCTCCTCGTATTCGAAGGTGGCCTCGAACTCCCGGTAAGCCGGGTCCGGCGGGGAGAAGTGGTGGCCCGGCAGCACCCGGCGCAGGGCATAAAGCTCTACCAACTCCCGGGCGATTTTTTCCACCGCCTTCTTCACCCGGCCTTTGGAGCGCTCCCAGGATTTGCCCCCCAGACGCTCCACGCGCGGGCTCGCCCCTTCCACCCCCAGATATTTCTGTACCAGGTTGAGGTGATCCACGGGGAGATACAGCCGGTCCCCCCCTTGATATTCCAGTTCCAAGAAGTCGTTAACTTCACTGCCCACCGTGAGTTTAACCAGTCCCTGGTAGATACCGATGCCGTGGTCCAGGTGGACCACGAAGTCGCCCTCGCTCAAGTCGGCCAGGGAGGTGAGATCCTGGGGCGAGGGCGCGGCCTTGCGGCGCCGGCCTTCGGGCTTAAGCCCCAGGGCCTCGTCTTCGGTGAGGACAATCAAGCCTTCCGAGAGCAGCTTAAAGCCCCCGGTCAGTTCTCCCACCGTGATGTCCACCCGGGGTCCGGGCTCCCAGGTGGGCGCCGGGAGGAACTCCGCGTCCAGTCCGTCTTCACCCAGCAAGCGCGCCAGGCGCTCGCCCCGATGCCGGTTCAGGGACGCCAAAACGACGTGGAACCCGGAACTGCGCCATGCCCCCAAGCGCCCGGCCAGGGCCGGGATGAGGCGTCCGGCTTCCTCAGAGGCCTGAGCCAGTTCCTCAGCCAGGTGGTCGTTTTTCTCCACCTGGAAGGTGATATCCTGGTCCTGGTCCTGGTGCCCCCAGGCCAAAACGGGGCAGAAAATCCGGGCAAACCGCAGGCGTTGTTCCTCCCAGGGCGTTTTATCCAGCCAGCCCGGGGGTTCTGCGGCTGTAGCTTCTTCCTGTTGCTGCAGTTCCTGCCCGAGAATCAGGGGGTCCCATTCCACCACCACCGTATCTTCAGGCAAAAAATCCCAGAGGGTCTGGGGGTGCTCGTAGAATTCTTGCAAATGACGTTCGATGCGGGGGAAATGCCGGCCTTCGTGGACATGGTCCCAGAATGCCGGGTCCTGCCGGCGGCTGCGGCCGGACAAGGCCCGCGCTTTGACGGCCTCATCCAACACCACTTCATTGGCCGGGAGCACCGTCAGGTCATCCAGAGTTCCCTGGGAGCGCTGGGTGGCAGGATCGAACAGCCGGATGGATTCAACCTCATCCCCCCAGAACTCCAGGCGCACCGGCTGGTCATACAGGGGCGGAAACAGGTCGATGACCCCGCCCCGGACACTGAACTCCCCTTTTTCTTCCACCACCGGGCGGCGCTCATAACCGCCTTCCAATAGGTGCTTAAGAAAATCCGGCCGTTCCAGATTCTCTCCCGCCACCACGTAGGCCACCAGGTCCCGAAGGCGCTTCTCCGGCGGGAGTTGCTGGCGCAAGGCCAGGGCCGGGGCCACCATAAAAAACGGCTCCCGGGCAGTCAGGGCTATGTACGCGGCCGCCACGCGAGCGCAGCTCACGTCCGCGTCAAAGCTCAGTTCCCGAAAAGGCAAGACTTCGTGAGCCGGAAACATGAGCACCCGGGACTCTGGCCCGGTGCTCTTAACGAGCTCTCCACCCAGGAAAAAGGTCAAGTCCTTATAAAAATGTTCATGAAAATTGACGTTAGGTGTAATGAGCAAAAGCGGACGCTGGATCTGCTGAAAAAAACGGGCCAGAACGTAAGCCCCGGCCCCTGGAGTGAGCCCCTGGAGATAGGCCTGCCGAGGTTCCCGTGAGAGAGCCTCGGCCAACTGCTGCGCTCCCGCGCTGGGGGTTATTCGTACTGCCACTGTATAAGGATATCCTGAAGGGAGAGAATTTTCAAGCCTAACGAAAGAACGTCGCCGACGTCGTCTGTTGCCGAAATTGGCCAGGAACCGCATCTCCCAGTTCCAAATATGGCCATATTGCTCAATCTCATTTCCTAAAATTTACCGGCTTTTTCCAAAGCCCCGCCCTTACCACTGTCAAAGAAGTAATAAAATGTGCAGCTTGGATGATAGGAGCGCAGATTTTTGGTTAATTTATGGAACAATTCCCATGGAGTGTAGTCCATTGATCCTGGCGAAGGGACCGTTGAAAACCACTCGTTTGCCAGCCCACCTCGAGCACCCCAAACCCCGGGCAGCCGCTACCGGCGCAAGAGTCGACCTGATAGTGCCGGTTTTCGCTTACCCTCCGACGCTAAATAATGGACCTTTCTGCCTGTCTGGCAACAAATTTGCAAGAGAAATGACTGATCTGATCATACAAGATGGTCAGAACGTGCAGTGCGAGGTGCACGGTAATTGCTCATGACCGCATCGGTTCCGGCATTAAACGAAAGCGTGCCCCGGAATTAATGCGACCGGGGCAACCAGCCGATATAGACTTAAATACGCTCAAGGCAACGGGAATAACACGTGCTGATACTTACTCGCAAAATTGGTGAAAGCATTATTGTCGGTGACAACATCAAGGTGGTGGTCTTGGAAGTTCGAGGCCGGCAGATCCGATTAGGCATAGAGGCTCCTCCCGAAGTCGTTGTCCTGAGGGAAGAAATTGCCCAACGTCTGGTCAATAATAACCTCCTGGCAGCCGGCTTCAACTTCCGGGACGCTCAGCAGGCGTTTAGCGCTTTTAAGAAAACTGTCAGTCCGGGTCTAACCTTGCCGCTTCCCCAGCCTCAATCTCCGGTCACCACCATCGAAACCAAAGCCTTTGGTCAGGTCAACGTCTCAGAAAATCAAATTATCACCTTTCCGTCGGGACTACCGGGGTTTCCCAATTCTCGGCGCTATGCCCTGCTTAATAGCCATTTGAAGTCACCATTTTATTGTCTCCAATGCCTGGACGATCCCTCCCTGGCTTTTCTGCTGACCGAGCCCGCTGCCGTGGTGCCGGATTATCGCCCCAAAAACGGCGTAAACGACTTAAAAGACTTGCAGGCCGCCAGTCTCGATGACCTGCAGATTTTGGTGACCTTAACTATCCCCCCCGGCCGGCCCGGAGAGATGACCGCAAATTTGATGAGCCCACTCTTAATCAACCAAGCCCGAGGCTTAGGCAAACAGGTGGTTGTCGACAAGCCCCAGTATTCCCATCAACATCCGGTTATCAAGACTGAACCTGGCTGCCAGTCTCAATGTTATGTTAATGAGAGCGTGGTGAACGATTAACCCTTAAGGGGCGATCACCTGAACTTTTTCATCACTTTTATACTCATTGCCAAAAGAGCCTCTTGCAAAATTGCCGGACATTATGGAATCGCAGATTTTAGCCTATATGAGCACAGGCTGGAAAGCCTGTGCTACCGGAGAATTTTTAAATACCCATATAAAGTTTCGGCCGCAGAGAGACTTTTGCAAGAGGCTCAAAAGTTTATTCTTATTAACCCCTCACCCTACCCTCTCCCACAAGGGGAGAGGAGAATTAAAGGAAAAAACTTTTGGCAAACGCTATAGCCCAAGTTAACCCCATACTACCTCCCTCAAAAAGCACAAGGCGGGCTCCCCGGCCCGCCTTGTGGATTGATCTATGTTACGAAAAACCAATAACCTATAACGAAAAACGGTTTTATACCGAGTTGCATTCAAAAAGCGATTTTGGGTAGCCGCAGGCTTTAGCCTGCTCCTGCACAGGCGAGACGTGTGCTACCTTTTGAATGCGAATTGGTATTACATGGGCTTCGTTTCCATGGTGGATTCCTCTCCCAGAAATTTCCAGGGGGAGAGTCCGGATTCCGGGGAGCCGGTATCGTAGTCGAACAAGTCTTTTACCAGGGCGTTCCCCTTCTTGTAGAGTACGCGCAGCGGGATGTCCGCGGGGCAATTCTCTTCACACAAACCGCAGTCGATGCAGCGGCCGGCCATATGAATGGCCCGGACCAGTTGAAAGATGGTATCCGGGGGCACCGTCCCCATGCTCATAAGATCGGAATGCTCCAAGGCGCATTCCTTGCAGAAGCACATGGGGCACACATCCCGGCAGCCGTAACACTTGATGCAGCGGTTAAACGCCGCCTGCCACTCCTGAAAGGCCTCCTCACCGGCCAGGGCATCGACCCGGTCCACCCGCTTGCTCCGCAGCACCGGCTCGCACTTTTCCCCGTAGTCGATGACCGATGCCCAGGGGCCGGGACATTCGCAATAGTCCGCCTGTCCCTGGGGACAGGCAATACCCACCAGGACCACCTTCTCAGGGTCCAACTGGCCCCACTTGTAGAGCTCGTTAAGACCCCGCTCGTCGCACCCCCGCACCTGGATGGCGAAGATATCGTCCGGGTAACGCGAAGCCAACTGGATCAACAACTTATCCAGGGGATAGCGGGCATCTCCCGGCGCCACGATGGCTTCGTCCACTTCCTCCAGGTGTTCCGGGGTGAACAAATACGGCAGCGGGTGCCCTTCTTTCATTTTATATCCCAGATAGCCGGCCACCTGGCCCTCTTTAAGCAGTTTCCGGACTTGTTCCCGTAGCCTATCCATATTTTTCCTTATATTTTAAGCGGGTTACGCCGCTTGGGGGGCCCGCTTCAGGCGTGAGGGGCCTATTTTCCTGATTTTTTCGGTAAAATCCCGGATCGTCTGGGCCAATTTGGGGCCTTCCGCCGCGGAGATCCATTCCAGGTGCAACCGGCCGTCTTCGTAGCCGGTGAATTTCAAGAGCTCCTGAAGGAACCGCATACGCTTGATAGTCATGTAATTGCCCCGGAGGTAATGGCAGTCGCCTATGTGGCAGCCGCCGATGAGTACCCCGTCGGCGCCCTTCTGGAAGGCCCTGAGCACGTGGTGCGGCGAGACCGTCCCGGAGCACATGACCCGGATCACCCGGATGTTGGGGGGATACTGCAAGCGGGAAACGCCGGCCAGGTCGGCGCCGGCATAGGTGCACCAATTGCAGAAAAACCCAATGATTTTCGGTTGGAACACTTTATCGGGCATTTGCCAAACCTCTTTCTAAGATGGCGGGTTATGCCCCCGCAGCCTCTCCCAGTTCGGCTTCCAGGTCCTTCAGTGCCTCATCCACTTGCGTGTAGATCTGCTTGTGGCTGAACCCGAAGAGGGTGATGCACTCCGAAGGGCAATTGGCCGCGCAGGTGCCGCAGCCTTTGCACAACGCCTGGTTCACTTCGCAGACGTCTTCCCGTTCCTTGTAATCGATGGCCCCGAAGGGACAGACCCCCACGCAAGCCTGGCAGCCGGAACACTTCTCCGAATCAACCTGGGCCACTACGCCACCGGCCCGGATCGCCTCTTGGGCCAGAACCACCGAAGCCCGGGCCGCTGCAGCTTTGGCCTGGGCGATGGCTTCATCCATGGGTTTGGGGTAGTGAGCCAGACCCGCAACGAACACGCCGTCCGTGGCGAAGTCCACGGGCCTGAGCTTCATGTGGGCCTCCAGGAAGAAGCCGTCATTATTCAAGGGCACCTTGAACAACTGGGCCAGTTTCTCCTGTTCCTTGACAATAATAGCGCTGGCCAGGGTCAGGACATCCGGGGTGAGGCTCAGGGGGATGCCCAAAATACTGTCGCGCACCGTGACCTTGAGGCCGCCATCTGCGGTTTGCGTAACCCGGGGTTTGTTTTCCAGGTGAAAGCGGATAAATATCACGCCCTTTTCCCGGGCCTCTTTGTAAATGTTTTCCCGTCGCCCATAGGTGCGTAAATCCCGATAGAGGATGTAAACATCCATGTCGGGATTGATCTCCTTGAGCCTGAGCGCGTTTTCCACGGAATGAGTGCAGCACACCCGGCTGCAATAGGGCCGCTCAGGCTCCCGGGAACCCACGCACTGGATGAAGACCGCGCTCTCGGCCCCCATGACCAGCGGGTCTTTTTCCCGCAAGGCCTTGTCCATTTCCAGGCTCAACAGGACCCGAGGATTTTCTTTATAAAGATATTCTTTGGGCTTATAGGAATGGCCGCCGATGGCGATGATCGCGGCGCCATGCTCCACCTCGGTTGATCGGCCTTCACTGGTGATTACAGACGTAAAGTTCCCCACGAACCCCTGCACGCTGCTCACTTCGGAGTTGAGGTGCACGTCGATTTTGGGGTGATTGGTCACCCGTTGCACCA